>JADZGG010000287.1 GCA_020854015.1 Flavobacteriales bacterium | reverse complement strand
TCCGCCCAGACGCCTTGGCCATGGGGTGGTTGCTCTGGGCCGCGCAGACCTTGATGATCATCGTGCTCGGTGGCCTGTCGCTACTTTTGATGGCCTTGAAACGTTCCCCTTCTGCATGAGCACGATCACCGTCCCTGAGACCACCGACCGCCGCATCTTCGATCGCATCAGCGCGGTGCGCATGGTGAACGTGTGGCGCCTGAAGAGCGACCGCATCGTGTTCACCAACGGTTGCTTCGACATCCTGCACCGCGGGCACGTTGAGTACCTGCCGGAAGCGGCCGCCCTCGGTGACCGCCTGGTGGTGGGCGTGAACAGCGACGCCTCCGTGCGCCGCCTCGGCAAAGGCGATGACCGGCCCCTCAACGACCAGGACAGCCGCGCAAAGGTTCTCGCCGCCCTGCGCTGCGTGGACGCCGTGGTGATCTTCGACGAGGACACGCCGCTGGAACTGATCACTGCCCTGCAACCCGACGTGGTGGCCAAGGGCGGCGACTGGAAGCCCGAGCAGATCGTGGGCGCCGACGTGGTGAAGGCCCGCGGGGGCGAAGTGCGCAGCCTCAAGCTCGTGGACGGCTTCTCCACCACCGCATTGGTCGAGAAGATCCGCCGTGGCTAAGGTCAGGTCACAGTTCGTCTGCCAGAGCTGCGGCACCAGCTATCCGCAATGGCTCGGGCAATGCACGCAATGCAAGCAGTGGAACACACTGGTGGAAGAGGTGCGTGACCGTGTGGAGGAGAAGAGCGGCACCCCCCAGAGCATCAAGGGCCGCAACCCGAAACCCATCGCCATCGGCGACATTCCCGCGCAGGACGGCCCGCGCATTCCGCTGAGCGATCGCGAGCTGAGCCGCGTGCTCGGCGGCGGTCTTGTGCCCGGTAGCATCACCTTGATCGGCGGTGAGCCCGGCATCGGCAAGAGCACCTTGCTGTTGCAGACCGCTATTCGCAACCCGCACCTCCGCACCCTCTACGTTTCCGGTGAAGAGAGCGAGCACCAGGTGAAGATGCGCGCCGAACGGCTCGAGGCTACGGGCTTGGCCGAGAACAAGCCTGCAGCCCGCGGCCCGAAGCCCGAGGGCGGCTGCTACGTACTTACGGAGACGAACACCCAGAACATCTTCAAGCACATCGAGGCGCTGGAGCCGGGACTGGTGGTGATCGACAGCGTGCAGACGCTCCACACCGCGACCCTGGAGGCGAGTCCCGGAAGCGTGGGCCAGGTGCGTGAATGCACCGCTGAGCTCATGCGCTTCGCGAAAGCCACCGACATCCCCATGGTGCTGATCGGCCACATCACGAAAGATGGCTTCATCGCCGGACCGAAGGTGCTGGAGCACATGGTGGACTGCGTGCTGCAGTTCGAGGGAGACCGCGACCACGCTTACCGCCTCTTGCGCCCTTTGAAGAACCGATTCGGCAGCACGAACGAGTTGGGCATCTACGAAATGCATGGTACCGGCCTTGCCGCTGTGGAGGATCCGAGCCAGGTATTGCTCGGTGACCGGCGTGAACGCCCCAGCGGCGTGGCGGTGAGCGCTACACTCGAAGGACAACGTCCCTTGCTGATCGAAGTGCAGGCGCTTGTGAGCAGTGCGGTCTATGGCACGCCGCAACGCAGCGCCACCGGCTTCGACCTGCGCCGCATGAACATGCTGCTGGCCGTGCTGGAGAAACGCTGCGGATTCCGTCTGGGGCAGAAGGACGTGTTCCTCAACCTCGCTGGTGGCTTTCGCGTGGAGGAGCCCGCGATCGACCTGGCCGTGGTGTGCGCCGTGCTCAGCAGCAATGCAGACATCGCCATCCCCATGGACACGGTGTTCTGCGGCGAAGTGGGCCTGAGCGGTGAGATCCGCCCCGTGACCCGCACCGAGCAGCGCATCGCAGAAGCGGAGAAGCTCGGCTTCAGCCGGATCTTCATCCCCAAAGGCACCAAGGGCATTGCCGCCACCAAAGGCATTGAGCTGGTGCAGGTGGGACAGGTGAACGAGGTGCTTTCACACCTGTTCGGGTAGCGGGACCTAAGGCCTTTACGATAAGCGCCGGAGCTCCACGTGGAAACCCCGGCGCTCAGCAACAAGGAAGGATCACTGCACCATCACGCGGGCCACAGCAGCCCCTTCGGACTCGGAACGCACTGTGCAGATGTAAAGTCCTGCGGCCCGGCCTGTGGCATCCCATTGCACCTGCATCAGTGTACCTGCGGGCGTAAGGACTTGCTGGTGAACGAGCACGCCTTGCATGGTGCGCACCTCGAGCATCAAGGATTCCTCCAGCTCTTCCGGCAGTTCGATCTCCAGTGTGGTAGGACCGTTGGTCGGGTTGGGGAACACGCGCAGCGCGAAAGCAGGGAGCGGTTCGCCGGTTTCAAACACTTCCATGGAACGTGTACCGGTGGGGCACTTGAGGTAGCCGCTGGCCGTTGTACCGCCGACATAGCCGGTATTGATCGAGATGAGGGCCGAGTTCAACGAAGCACGGGTATAGTAGCTGGTGCATCCGCCGATCTTGCGGTCCGCTTCGTCGATCAGCTGTTGCACGGTCCATCCGGTGAAGGTCCCGGTGTTGATCACCATGTCCTTCAGCAGTACGGTGGAGGTCGAGAAGGCCGCGTTCAGCTCGTCAAGCCTTACGGAGATCTTGAGGGCCACCAGCTCACCGGCGAACTGGTTGGTGTAGCTGCTGGTGGGGTTGGTGAGCGTTCCCTGGGGCAACGCGGCCACAGCACCCGAGGCAGGCAGGAAGGCGATGACCGCAGCGGCCGATGTCAGGCGGAGCACACGTGTGCATCCGATGGTGATGCCAGCAGGGAACGCTGCTGCGAAATTGTTCGTGAGGTAGTTGGAAGCAGAGCCCGAGGCCGCCGTAGCACCCCAGGTGGCCTGTGTCTCTGTCCGCGTCCCCGCACAGGGGTCCGTCATGGTGATCGCTGTGGAACACACCGTGGAGCAACCGTTCGATCCGCTCACCGTGACCGTGTAAGTGCCAGAGGTGGAGACCGCAGCTGATTGGACGTACTGCGCTGGTGACGTGTTCCAGGAATAGCTATAGGGGGCCGCTCCACCTGTTGCGGTCACGGAGACCGTGCCCGTGGTGGTGTTCGCCGAGCAGCTGATGGTGGGTGCCGCGGCAACGGTGACGTTGACGCCGTTCGAGGTCGAGGTGCATCCGCCGCTACCTGTGACGAGCGTGTAGCTACCGCTGGTGGTGGCCGTATGGCTGGTGCCTGTGGCGCCGTTGATGTTCACCCCGTTGTTGCGCCATTGGCACGTGGATCCCGCTGGAGCTGTTGAGATCAAGGCTACACTTCCACCTGCACAGAACGAAGTGGATCCCGTGGTACCGATCACGACCGAAGCCCCGGTCCCGATGGAGACCACGGTACCAGCCGAGACCGTGGAACAACCACCACTGCTCACCTGCACGGTGTAGGTGCCTGCGCTGTTGGCCACATAGCTCGCCATTGTCGAGCCGGACAGGTTCGTGCCGTTCTTCTTCCACTGATAGGAGAGTCCGGTGCCCGCGTTGGCGTTCAACGTGACACTACCACCTGTGCAGAAGGAAGTGGGGCCCGAGGCCGTGATCGTGGCCGCTGGGCCAGCACCTACCGTCACCGTGGTCGCTGCTGAAGTGCCCGAGCATCCCCCGTTGCTCAGCACAACGCTGTAGTTGCCGGAAGCCGTGGCCGCATAGGTGCTCGCTGTTGCACCCACGATGTTCACGCCATCCTTGCGCCACTGATAAGTGAGACCCGTGCCCGTGTTCGCTGCGAGCGTCACACTTCCACCGGAGCAGAAGGAGGTGCTGCCCGAGGCCGTGATCGTGGCCGTCAGGGATGTTCCGGATGTGATCGTGGTGGACGCTGATACCGTGGAACAACCGCCACTGCTCACCACGACAGTGTAGCTGCCCGTGGGGGTCGCGGCGTAAGTGCTCGCGGTAGCGCCATTGATGTTCACGGCGTTCTTCTTCCATTGGTAGGTGAAACCGGTGCCCGTGTTCGCGTTCAGCGTAAGGCTGCTCACTGCGCAAAGGGAGGTGCCACCTGGTGTGGAGATCGTTGCCGTGGGGCCTGTGTTCACGGTGACGGTGGTTCCTGTTGATACAGTGGAACAACCGCTACTGCTCACCACCACACCGTAACTACCGGAGGCCGTCGCGGTGTAGCTGCTGGCCGTGGCGCCGCTGATATTGACACTGTTCTTCCGCCACTGATAGGTCAGGCCCGTGCCCGTGTTCGCCGTGAAGGTCACGCTGCCGCCGGAGCAGAATGTGGTGGTACCGGTCGTGCTGATAGTTGCTGCTGGGCCCGCACCCACGGTGACGGTGGAGGCGGCCGATGTGGAGGAGCAACCGGTACTGGTGACGACCACCGTGTAGCTACCAGAGCTGGTGGCGGTATAGCTGCTGGCGGTGGCACCGCTCAGGTTCACGCCGTTCTTCTTCCACTGGTATGTCAGGCCCGTGCCCGTATTGGCCGTGAAGGTCACACTTCCACCCGAACAGAAAGAGGTGGTGCCCGAAGCAGTGAAGGTTGCCGTGGGCCCGGCGCCTGTCGATACGACGGTAGCTGCCGATATCGTGGAGCAACCACCCGTGCTCACCACTACAGTGTAGCTGCCCGCAGCGGTCGCCGTGTAACTGGTACCCGTGGCACCGATGACGTTCGTGCCGTTGTTGCGCCACTGATAGGTGAGGCCAGTGCCCGTGTTCGCGTACAGCGCCACGCTGCCACCGGTGCAGAACGAAGTGGAACCCGAAGCGGTGATTGTCGCCACGGGACTAATGCTCGTACCCGTGCACTGGCAATTGGAGTTCCAGGTATCGTTGGTAGTGCATGCGTTTCCGTCGTTGCAGGCGGTACCTGGAAGCGCCGACCCGCCGGAGACGCCGAGGCAATCGGTCACCGCTCCACCGGCAGTCGTGGCAAGCACACCAAGGGAGAGGTCGTAATAACTACCGCTGTTGGTGGTCTGGAGCTTCACCGCACGCACCATGTACTCACGACCGGACGTATAGGGGATCGTGGCGCTCTGATACGTTGTGCCCGTGATCAGCGTGGGAACGATGCGCGTGCTGACGCCGGCAGCATTCACTTCATAGAGGTAGTAGCCCTGTACGGCATCAGGTGAGGCCGACCAGCTGAACAGTGCCGTTCCTCCAGAGTTGGTGACGGTCAACGGACCTGGAGGGGCCACCATGCCCTGGCGGAGGCTGGGGTCGCCCATGAGCGCCAAGTGCACGCGGCCGATCGTCCCTTGCCATCCATCGGTGAGGGGCGTATAGAGGCCCGTGTTGTTCATCGTGGCCAGCACGCTGGTACCGATGGGTTCACCCATGCCCATGTGGTGGAAATACCACGCTGGAATGGAGGACCATACGTTGGTGAGCGCATCACCGTTGGCCAAGGGTGCGCGGAGGTAGTTGTTCGTGTTGTCCCAGTCGCCGAAATAGCTGCCAAAGGCCATGTTGAACACGCCATCGAAACCACCGGCCGCAGCTGCGATATCTTGGGTGGTCCCGATGTTATCGGCCCCGTTGAAGGTGAGCGTGTTCCCTGCAACGGCCTGAAGACCGCCCCCGCTGGAATAGGTCCACAGGTAGCTCTGGCCGTTCACCATGGTGTGGAACGCTGGTCCGTACTGGTAGGGTGCTGAGATGTTGGCCGGTCCGACAAGCGGGCCCATGCTCCTCCATCCGCTGGCGGCCAGCGGGTTCGCCACCCATTGCAGGTTGTCGAACATCAAACCTCGCACGGTGGGTGAATAGCCTTTGACCTTGTAGCTGTGCGCCTTGTTCAAGTATGCCCGAAGAAGCTCGGTCTCCGATAGGCTGAACGCAGGCATCGCGCTCATGTCCACCCGACCCACTTGCAGCTCCATGGCCGATGGCAGGTCGGACTGGTCGAACTTGCCATCACCGGGAACGTTCACGTTCAGCGGATAGCCTCCTGTGGCATTCACACTGTTGTCCGTCCATGTTCCGTTCAACTCACCATAATAGGCATCGCAGGGCCATGCGCCTTGGTGTGTGCTGTGTCCATCCGGGGCCAGGTTGCCGGAGTATGGGACAGGCACATGCCCGATGATGAAGACGGCCTTGACGTTGGCGGGGTCCGTATTGTACTGAGCCAGCACCGCAGAGCGGACACTGGAAACGGATGCCGTTCGGCTCACATCGCTACGCAACACGCCCCAGCCATCGGCTTTCAGGTCCTTCTGCAGTTGGGTCAGCTCGTTGGCGAGCGGCGAGGCCATGGTGTTGTCCACCAAGAGGATGATCTTGCCTCGTTGATCCACGGCCGGCACTTGAACGCCCGTGTTGATGTAACCAGTACCGGTCACACCCGCAGAAACCCGTACCACCTGATACTCATAGGCTGTGCCGACAGCGATGGTGTTGTCCACGTATTGAGTGGCGCTCGCTGCTGGAGAGGCCAATGCTGACCATGAAGTGGCGGAGCGGAGCTTCCGTTTCACGGTTATGGAGGTGGTGCTCGAAAGCGATGTCCAGTTCAGGGTAACGCTGGCAGGCGAAGCCTGTACCGTGGCCCATAGCTGTACAGCGGCACGTTCAGAGCTGGTCTGTGCCCAAACTCCGAATGCCGAAAGCACGGTCCAGACAAGCAGGATGGATCGACGCATGGCTGTGGCTGGTTTCAATTGGATGGTAGTAGGAGCAGAGGCAAGGTCCGGAGCTCGGTTCCGGTCCGGTCCATCGACCGGGGAGCGATCGACGAACAGCGCAATACTAGGCGCCGTGACATACGCGAGTCCAGCGTCCACCGAGGGTTTCAGAGGGCTTTCGTCGTCAGAAACGGCGGCACGGTCCAGCACATATCCCGGATCGGCAGTGGAAAATCCCGTTTCATCCGACCCACCTCCTTTTCGGCGAGTGGATCCCTGGCCCGGACGAGTGAACCTGATCCGGACGGGTCCCAGCATCAAACAAGTGTCCGTTTGGAACACACTTGGTGTTCAAGACAGGCAGCAAAGCCCTCGTTTCGAACGTCTACCTTGAAGAACCAATTCACTGTCCCATGCGGCACCTTCTATCCCTCGCACTGCTCTTACCGATAGCCCTCTCCGCCCAGAACGACTACCTCGGCAATGACCCGATCTGGAACGTCACCTCGTTGTGCAACACCGGAGGTGGAGGCGGTACCGGCAACTGCATTGCTGACGACACCTACAACTACTACGTGGCCGGCGATTCGGTGATCAATGGCACCACGTACGTGAAGGTGATGCGGGCGGGTTCAATCAGCTACCAGTGGCAGGGTGGACCTCCTCCTCCCCCACCTATCTGCACAGGCACAACCGTTTACACCCCTTACCTGATGGGACTGGCGAGGCAGGACGGACGAACGCTCAGGCATTGGGACGGAAGCACCGACGCATTGCTGCACGACTTCGACCTGGCCGTGGGCGATACGTTGCCCCTTTCATTTACCAACTGGAACTCGGACATCACAGTAACGGCCATCGACAGCATCCTGGTCGGCACCGAATGGCGGCACCGCTTTGCCTTGGCCAACAGTTGGTCTCCTTACTTGGTCGAAGGCATCGGATCCATGCATGGGCTCTTCGAACCGATCTCCAACTTCTTCGACTGTGGCTACACCTTGGAGTGCTTCGGGCTTGATACGGTCGGATACTTCCCAACTCCTGGTCCAAGTTGCGCATTGGCAATGCGCCTAGGTGAGCACGGCTCCGATGTGCAGTCCTTCACCGTGTTCCCGAACCCTTCTTCGGATGAGCTCGTGGTCGTTCTTCCGGGTGAATGGACCAAGACCCCAGTGCAGCTCCATGACCTCCAGGGCCGGACCGTCGTTGCGACGAATTCGAGCAGCACACGAACACGGGTTGATGTGAGCCAGCTACCTGGTGGCATCTATGTGTTGCACGTGGGTGAGCTGCGGCAGCGTGTGGTCGTGGCGCGCTGATCCAGTTCCGCGTGGATCCGAAGGCCTTTGCATCGCGGGTCGTTCAGGTTCCCCGCTGGCCGTTCATCACTGCTTTCAGGATGGCTGAAGCCGCATGATATCCTGTCGCGAAGCAACCGTGCAACAGGAAGCCACCGGTCGGTGCGTCCCAGTCCACCATCTCGCCTGCGACGAAGATCTTTGGGTACCGCTTCAATGAGAGGTCCTGGTTCAATTCGTTCCATGGGATACCGCCGACCGTGCTGATGGCCTCTTCGATGGGGCGCAACCCGCGGACCGGAACACGCAGGTGCTTAACATCCGTGATCAGCGTTGAGCCATCGATGAACTTCTGCATCGGGGTGAAGGCCTTGAGAAGCGCCACCTGAACACGGTCCAACTTCACCGCCGCCATGCGCTCTCGCCAGGCTGCGCCCGACAACCTGCGCTCCAGTTCAGCTTCGGTCAGATCGGGCTTGAGGTCGATGATCAGCGCGGCTTCTTCGCCACGCGCCAAGGCTTCGCGCACAGCAGGCACCACCGGATACACCGCATTCCCTTCCAGGCCGTGCTCGGTCAGCGTGGCTTCACCCCTGACGCAGCGATCACCTGCCGAAATGCGGATGTTCTTCAACGGCTTGCCGATATGCACCCTCAGGGCTTCCGACATCTCAAGCTCCACACCGCAGTTGCTGGCCGCGAACGGTAGCGTGCGGACGCCCAGTGCATCGAAGTGCTCCGTCCAGGCTCCGGTCGAACCGGTCTTCGACCAGGAAGCTCCACCCAAAGCGAACAAACAGCGGTCCACCTCGATCATCGCACGTTGCCCATCCTGTTCGATGATCGGTCTCGCGTTGTCATCGAATCCGACGAACGTGTGCTGCACATGCAGGTGAACCCCTTTCGCGGCAAGCCGATCGACGATCGCTTTCAGAACTTCGGCCGGTTTGATGCCTTTCTCGGGGAATACCCTGCCACTGGTGCCGATGAACGTAGGAACTCCGAGCTCGGCAAGCCAGGTCCGCAGTTCCGCTACCCCAAAGGCTGTAAGAACGGGGCGCATGAGGTCCTTCGGCACATACTGCCCGAGCAACTCTTCCCCCTCTGCACGATTGGTGATGTTCAGTCCTCCTTCGCCGGCCACCAGGAACTTCCGGCCTACGGTGCGGGCCTGTTCATAGAGGTGAACGTCGCAGGTATCCGCAAGCACATCAGCTGCTATGAGCCCTGCCGGACCTCCTCCAATGATCGCGATGCGTGGTCTGCTCATGGCTTGCTCGATTGTGGCTGATCGAAGATCCGGTCGTACGCTGCCAGGGTATCATCCATCGTGATACCGATCGATGAACTGGGCGGAACAGGCTGGGCAAGGAACCCTTCCGCTGCTGAAACCATGGCGTCTGGATCAGGCACCACGCTCCAACGCTCACTGGGTGATGCGATCCCAACGGGAAAAGACACGATGCACATGCCTTGCATCAGCGCCTCGAGGAACACGTAGCCTTGAGCCTCGTAGCGGGAAGGGTGAACCAGCACCTGGCTGCGGGCCATCAGCTTGAGCATTTCCGTGCGCGAAACCTCTCCGAGGACATCAATGGTTCCGGACAGCCCTGCCTCCAGAACAAGTCGGTCCACATGTGAATTGCCTGAAGGTATCCGGGCACCCGCCATCACGGCTTTCACGGGTCGGTGCTGCGCGATCCGTGCAACAAGTTCGATGAACAGCTCAGGTCGTTTCACGGGGATCAATGACCCGGCGAAAAGCAGATCGATGTCGCGGATCGGAACAGTGGAAGCATCAAGGGGATCGAGCCCCCAAGGAATGACAGCATCCGGTGATCGACCGGTCATGGTCGTAAAGGCCTCCGCATGCCGTTCGCTCAGGACCGCGTTACGGGTGCCACCGCCTTTCACCAAGCGCCACCAATTGCGTTCATCACGGGCATCCTGACCCATCAGCGTGAGCACATGTGCAGCATTGAAACGCTGGGCCAGTCTTCTGCCTATCCATGCACATTCGCCGAGCCAGAAACTGTGCACGCGATGGAACGGTCGTTCGAGCTGAAGTCGAGCACCTATCGAAAATGCACGATGCCAGGAGATCGGTTTGGCCCATCGCTTGTTCGCACCGCCGCAGGGATGCACCTGGACCCCGTTCCAGGTATAAGGCCTTCGGTGGAACGGGTACTGTGTGGTGATCACACGGACCAACGCTCCCGGATATTGCAGCCGGTATGCCTTGACGTAGGCCTGAAGAGGTGGTATGCAACCATCATCCGCCTCGTCCTTCGGGAATCCCGGGGCGATCACCAAAAGGTCCTTCATGCGGCAACGAAGTTGCTCAACTACAGGTCACATCCGGCACGGAACACCTGACGAGCATCATCCTGTAGCGGACCCGGGCACCTGAGTTTTGCGGAATGGATCCGGTCCTGCTCCGCAAATACAACGTTCCCGGCCCCCGGTACACAAGCTATCCGGCCGTGCCCCATTGGACCGACGCGCCTTCCCGGAACACATGGGAAGATCATGTCACCGTAGCGTTCGATCGGAGCAATGCGGCACAGGGCATCAGCCTTTACATCCACCTCCCGTATTGCGATAGTCTCTGCACTTATTGCGGATGCACCACCCGCATCACCGTGAACCATGGCGTTGAGGGACCCTACATCAACGCGGTGCTCAACGAATGGCGATTGTACAAGGACCTGTTCAAGGGGGTTCCGCGCATTCGTGAACTGCACTTGGGCGGTGGAACTCCGACCTTCTTCTCACCGCAACAGTTGGCTCGGCTGGTCAACGGGCTGCTGGAGGGCTGTGAGCTTACACCCGACGCGGAACTCAGTTTCGAGGGTCATCCACGAAGTACGAGCAAGGAGCATTTGCTCACGCTGCATGACCTTGGCTTCCGCCGCGTAAGCATCGGCATCCAGGATTTCGACCCGCGCGTACAAGTGGTCATCAACCGTGTGCAACCCTTCGCGGAAGTGCAGCGCGTGTTCGACGACGCCCGGCAGATCGGTTACGGCTCGATCAATGCGGACCTGATATATGGTCTACCGTTGCAGACAGAGCGGAGCATCCGGCTCACGATGGGGCGCACCTTGGCTTTACGACCCGACAGGATCGCCTTCTACAGCTATGCCCATGTGCCTTGGATCAAGCCTGGTCAACGTCGTTACACGGAGGCGGACCTGCCTGCCGAAGCGAAAAAACGCGCCTTGTACGAATTAGGCCGAGCCTTGCTGGAAGAAGCGGGTTATGAGGAAGTGGGAATGGACCATTTCGCCTTACCCGGAGAAGCGCTGCACACGAGCATGCGCAATGGCACCCTGCACCGCAACTTCATGGGCTATACCCCTGTGCGAACGGAGCTGCTCCTGGGACTTGGCGTTTCGTCCATCAGCGACGCTTGGACCGCGTACGCTCAGAATTTGAAAGTGGTGGAGGACTACCTGAACAGTCTGGGCCGGAACGAGCTACCCATCTTCCGTGGCCATGTGCTTTCCGAGCAGGACCTCGTGGTCCGCGAACTGATCCTTGACCTCATGTGCCGCTCGACAACTGACCTGAAACGTTTGGGCTGGGACCGCGATCGGGTGAAGCAGGAGCTGGCCGCATTGGCCAGCGATGGGATCGTTATTCTGGAAGGTACGAACGTCCGTATCACTGACGAAGGGCACCCTTGTGTGCGGAACGTTTGCATGGCGATCGATCCTAGGATGGGCCAGCAAGGAAGAGGTGGACCAGTGTTCTCCAGAACGATCTGAAGGGCTCACGAGCGAACCGTTCACCCCGGACCGAACGCTTCGCATTGTGTTCAAGAACGTCGGAGACTTCTTTCATATTCTTGATATTCAGCACATTACGCTGTAATCTGTCGTACGTGCATGTTCCGGAGGGTGACTTGTATGCATGCATACGGTCTAACTTTGCAAACTCCCCTCTCTCCGATGAAGATGCTGATCGAAACGCGCTTGGCCACGCTGGAACAAGTATCCCCTGATCTGATGGAGGTCCGCTTCAAGCCGGACCAGAAGATCGATGTGCAAGGACTCGACGAGATCCTTCAGGAACGTCAACGCATGTGCCCCGGTGGTTCCACGGCAGTCCTCGGCATCTTTCCACCCGAAGTGGACTTCGATCTGGATGTGATGACAAGGGACCATTACCTCGGTCGCGGACTTGAGAGTTGCACGAAAGCGCTGGCCATAGCTGCGGGCAGCACGTTGAACGAGCGCATGGCCGGGCTCTTCTTCGCCTATTTCCCTCAGCGGTTCAGTACGAGCGTGTTCTTGATGGACACCGATGCGCGCAGCTGGCTGGCTGCACAGTTGGCCGAACGTTCCATGTCCTGAGCGCCTGCTCAGTCCTTCACGAGGTCGTACAGCTCCCGCAGGTCCGGTGCCAGAATGATCTCGATGCGGCGGTTCTTCGCCTTGTCGCTCGGGTCCAAGGGGATGTACTCTCCGCGACCGCCGGCGGTCACGCGCTTGGGATCCAATTTCGTGCCCTCTTGTAGGATGCGTACAACGCTCGTGGCCCGCATCACGCTCAGGTCCCAGTTGTCCTTGTAAGTGGCTCCGGGCAACACTTTGTCGGTATCCGTGTGGCCTTCCACCAGAATGTTCAGGTCCTTCTCGTTCTCGATGGCCTTCGCCAGTTTCTGAAGTGCATCGCGACCCTGCTGGTCCACTACCGTGCTGCCGCTCGGGAAAAGGAGCTTGTTCTCCAGACTGACGTAGATCTTTCCTTCCCGTTGTTGTACGGTAAGACCCTTTCCTTCAAACCCGACCAGCGCCTTGCTCACTCGCTCCTTGATGCCTTTCATGGCCTGATCCTTCTTGGCAAGTTCGGCTTGTAGTTCCGCCAGCTTCGCTTCGCGCTCGGCAAGAGAACGGCCCAGGCCTGCCAGTGAATCCTCTTTTCCCATTAGGTTCAACCGCACCGTTTCCAGATCGGTCAGCAGCTTTCTGTTCTCGGACCGATCGCCTTCCATGAGCTTGGAGTACTTGTCGAGCAGCTCGTTGTTGAGTTCATTGAGCTTGTCGTACTTGCGAACGAAATCACGGTGCTCGTTACCCAACCTTGCCGTATCGGCTTGCAGTTGTCGCAACTGCTCATCGAGTGCCTCTTTTTGCGAAGTGATCTCCGCAAGTGAAGCAGTGGCCTGTTCCGCTCTGGTCAATGCGTTCGCCTCATTGGCCTTCATCTCCGCCAATTTCGCCTGCGACTCTTCGTATTTTCGAGCAGGAACACAACCGACCAAGAAGAGAGCGGAAAAGAGGATCTGAACGAGGACCTTGGCGTAGGGCATGATGGGACGAGTCTTTCTGGCATCAAAGGTGCCGTGGTCGAAGGGTAGAAGCCTTGGTCGCGCAACCTTTTTTTGAACACTGCGTTCCTTGGTGAGGATGACCACAGCCGCCGAACACGGACTTGAACAGGACTGGCTTCTGGCCCCTGGCTTCGACCTGGAGCTGAAGCAATATGTGCTACTTGGCTACTTGCAGCGGGTCCACGCCCGTTTCAGTGAGCGGAAACTGTATCCACACCTGGATGAGCTGTGGGTGCACGCAGAGCGACTCGCGCAGCTACAAGAGCATTTCCGGAGCACGAACGAAGCATTGATCGGCGGAGTGATCGGAGTGGATCTGGAACGAGCCGAGCTTGTCCGAGCCAAAGCCCAGGAGAGCGAGCTTCTGAAGGTGGTCCGTGACGTGATCGATTTCGCCATACCTGAGCTCATGCTCAGGCTTGAAGAAGGCCGTGAGCTGCGCCGATCGCTTTCATCACACATCCAGTTCAGCCCGGTGGGCCTGCTGCCGATCCATACACACGAAGGCTATTTGTTGCTGCGCCAAGGGCGTGAAGCACGGGTGTATGAATACCGGGTCCCGTTGTTACACGGCTCGGCGCTTGACCTCCAATACCACAGTGTCCGGACCCGTTACCTGGACTCGTACCAGGTGAGCCTGGCCAATACCTATGAGCATATCAAGTCCGACCTGGTACGTCGTGCACACCAGCTTCCGAACCCGGCGACCTTTGTGTTCGAGGCGGACATCGGCCTTCCGCACATTGAGACCTTCATGCCTCTGGTGAAACAGCTCGTACACCAAGAGCTGTGGCGCTCGTCCCGCTAATTCCGTTCTGCGGGTTCGAACCACACGCCTTCCAAGTAGCGCAGGTCCATCGCATTGACCGGCATGCCTTTCACCCATGGTTGGAGAAGCCGCACTGTGCGCTCGAAGTACAAGGGGGCAACGGTGACATCTTCCATGGCCTGATCCTCCGCCTGCGCGAGCAAGCGCATGCGTGTGGCATGGTCCGAAGCGGCGCGCGCGGCCAGGAACAGAGAGTCGAAGCGGGCGTTGTGGTAGCGTGTGGTGTTCAGTGCGCTGGGCAGGGTGGAGTCCAGCACGGCATTGCGGCCATAGAACAAGGCCAGGAAGTTCTCGGGATCCGGATAGTCGGCGGACCAACCTTGGCGCCAGAGCTGTGCCTGACCGAGATCCACCCGATCATAGTGTTGATCCACCGGGAGGACGGAGATGAGGAGGCCGATGCCAAGGTTCCGTTCGATCATGGTCTGCACGGCTTCCGCCACACGACCGTACCCGAAGCCGTCATTGTTCACCTGAATACGCACCGTCGGAAAGCCCTTTCCATGGGGGTACCCCGCCAAGGCGATCAACTTGCGCGCACTATCCGGATCATATGAGAAACCGGACACCAGCTCCTGTGGGTAGTCGTTCATGCCCGGGGGCACCACTCCGTGATCCGAGCGGACCGCCGCACCTTTCAGCACACTGTCGGCCAGGAAGCCTTGATCGATCGCCAAGGCGAAGGCACGCCTTACGCGCACATCATCGACCGGAGGGTGCAACGCGTTGAATCCATAGAACTGTACGGAAAGACCGGGAAGGCGTTGCATCACGAAGGGTGGTGCAGCGACCGTGCCTTGAGCAAGAGGGGTCAATTCGCCCAAACGTTCGACAGGTGGGTCCACCATCAGGGACAGGTGGCCGGCAAGGAACTCGTCCAGCTCATGGGACTTGTCATGGTCGAAGGTGACCCGTACACCGTCCAGATAGGGCAGGGCATTGCCGTACTGGTCCTTCTCCCAGTATTGGTTGAAGCGTTCAAAGACCAGGGGTCCATCGCCTCCGGTGTTCCGCAGCACGAAGGGCCCGGTGCCTTGAGCGAGCGATGTGACACGTTTGGCAGCCCGTGGACGGTCACCATGGATCCAGCAGCCTTGGTGGGCCAATACTTGTAGGAAAAGCGGTTCTGGGGAAACGAGCTCGACCCTCACTGTTCGTTCGTCGACCGCACTGACACCCGGAAGCTCTTTCGCTCGCTCACCGCGGAGGGAGGCCGCATAGTACTCGTCGGCCCCCTTCACACGGCCTTGGAACAACCAGAACATCTGGTTTTCGGGCGCAGCAGTGCACAACTGACGGAAGCAGTTCACCACATCCTCTGCGAGCAGGGGCCGAAGGTCCTCTTGGGCGCCGCTGGAATCCGGGTGAAAATGAACATCGCTCCGTAGCGTGAACGTGTATACGGTCCCGGTCGGGTCGATCTGCCAGCGTTCGGCCAGGCACGGCTTCACAGAGAGGTCGCTCGGATCGAATCGGACCAGGCCTTGGAAGGCAAGCGCGGCCACCCTGAACTCCGCGGTGGTGGCCAAGCTCAGTGGAAAGAGGCTCCGAAGGGTCCCGGCCTCGTTCCAATTGAAAATGCCCCCATAGTGCCGGCCACCCTTGCTTGTGGTCGCCGAGGGAACCTCCGCCCCTCCACAGGCCGAGAGCAGAAAAGACAGGACCAGAGCGGAAGGCAGAAAGGAGCGCATGTGGAGCGGACCAAATGTATCCGGGACCCTTGGGGGCAACAGGAGCGCCCCTGCAGCGTTACGAACATGGCGCTCTTGATGGACATCTTCGGGACACTGGACCGCATTGGGATAATTTTCAAGCCCTTGCGACGCGACCCTCCGGTGGCCGAAACCACTCCGCCCAACACCAAGCCACGCTTCGGGGTCCGTACCCTGATGACGCTTGCCATGGGCTTGGTCGCCCTTCATGCGCTCTGCCAGTCCGGAAGCAACCTGCGTGTGGCCCGGGTGATCTTCACGGGCGACAGTATCCGGTTGGACAGCTTGAGCATGGCGCCCGGAAGCCTGTCCCTTTGGAACGACAGCGTTCCTGTCGAGCCTTCCGCATACTCCTTGGACCCCTATGGCGCCTGGCTGGTACGCAAGGACCCTGCGTTGACCGATACGCTCACCGCGCGGTGGCGGGCCTTGCCCCTCTTGCTGAGCGGCACCTATCGGCACAAGGACCCGGACCAGCTCACGAAACTCTCCGGTGACAGACCGGATCCCTTCAAGTATTCGCCTTCAAGCAATGCTGAGGATCCCTTCGGCATCAGTGGGCTGAACAAGAGCGGCAGCATTTCACGGGGTGTATTGGCAGGGAACAACCAGGACCTGTCGGTGAACAGCACACTGAATCTGGAGCTCAGTGGAAGGCTCACGGACCGGATCAGCATACTGGCCTCGATCACCGACAACAACATTCCGATCCAGGTGGGCGGGACCACACTGGAGTTACAGGATTTCGACCAGGTCTTCATCAAGCTCTTCGATGAGCGGCAGGAACTTGTGGCCGGGGACTTCGTGCTGCAGCGCCCGAACAGCCATTTCCTCACTTATTTGAAGAAGGCCAAGGGCTTGAGCTACGGCACGAAGCTGGGGCCAGTGGATAAGCCGATCGGGCAGCTTGGAGTGAGCGCGGCGGTGAGCAAAGGCAAGTTCGCACGCAACCTGATCCAAGGGACTGAAGGCGTTCAAGGCCCTTACAGGCTGCGCGGGGATGCAGGAGAGAGCTTCATTATCGTATTGAGCGGTACCGAGCGAGTGTTCATCGACGGGCTTCAGCTTTCCCGCGGGCAGGAGAACGACTACGTGATCGATTACAACACCGCGGAGGTCACGTTCACGGCCAAGCGTCTCATCACCAAGGACCGCCGCATCGTGGTCGAGTTCCAGTACAGCGAGAAGAACTATGTGCGCTCGCTGGTACGCGCCTCCTTCGACCGCTCCTTCGCCAAGACCGATGTTCATTTCAACCTGTACACAGAGCAGGACCACCGCAACCAGCCGTTGCAACAGGAGCTGAGCCCTGCTGACCGCACGGTGCTGACCAATGCCGGCGATGATCCGTTGGCTGCCGCCACACCAGGGGTCGACACGGTGGCCTACAGCGCGAACGAAGTGCTGTATGCCAAGCGCGATTCGTTGGGCTACGATCCGGTATACGTTTACAACACCTCTCCGGACAGCGCCTTCTACCGGCTCACCTTCACCACGGTCGGGACCGGCAACGGCGACTACGTGCAGGACAGTTTCTCCCCGAACGGCCGGGTGTTCCGTTGGGTGGCTCCGGACACGATCGATGGGAATGTGGTGCGGCGAGGTGATAGTGCTCCCCTGCGCATCCTGATCGCGCCGAGGGCTCAACAGGTGCTGGCGTTAGGTGCTGAGCATCGTTTCTCCACCCGCACCAGAGCTTCGGCGGAGATCGCGCTGAGCAACAACGATGTGAACACCTTCTCCTCCATCGGCAACAACGACAACAAGGCTCCAGCGTTCCGACTTGGGGGCGTTCACCAGATCCCGCTTTCAGCCAAGGACAGCACATGGCGTATGGAGCTGACCACCGAGAACGAGCTGCTGGGGCGTGACTTCAAGTATGTGGAACGCTACCGTGCGGTGGAGTTCGAACGGAACTGGAACGCCTTGGGCATCGCCTTGGACGGTGACCAACTGCTGGCCAATGTCGGGGTGGGCGTGCGGAGCTACCGCAGTGGTTACGCGCGGCTCACGGCCAACACCTTTCAAGTGCGCGACCGGTACAGCGGCTGGCGTGAGCGCTTGGAATGTGATCTGCACATGGGGCGATGGGACCTCGTCGGAGAAGCAAGCTTGCTCAGTACCACCGAACCTCGTCGCACTCAGTTCCTCCGGCATAAGGGCATGCTCCGCCACCGCACACGCGACCTCACATTGGGCGTGAAAAGCGAGCAGGAACATAACCTGTTCAAGGCCACGGACTCTGACTCATTGCAGATCGGAAGCTATCAGTTCCACGACTGGGAGTTGTTCGTGCAAAGCCCGGACAGCTTCAAGACACGCGTGCGGCTCTCGGGTGGTCAGCGGCATGAGAAGGGCTTGCGGAACGGTTCGCTCTCTGCGAGCACTGTCGCCACAGCCTATGGCGCCACCCTCGACCTGACCAAGGACCCGCGCAACCGCCTGAGCACCACCTTCACGTTCCGCGAATTGCGGATCGTGGATAGCACCATCACCGTAGCGAAGCCCGAGGAGACCTACCTGGCCCGCGTGGATTACGACCTCAGTCTGTGGAAAGGCGCCATGAACTGGGACATGTTCTATGAGTTCGGAAGCGGGCTGGAGCAGCGCCGTGAGTACATCTATGTGCAGGTGCCGGCCGGACAGGGGGTGTACATCTGGATCGACTACAATGGAAACGGCATCAAGGAGCTGAACGAATTCGAGGTGGCCAACTTCGGCTATGAGGCTGACCACATCCGTGTGTTCGTTCAGACGAACGACTACGTGCGCACCTTCAGCAACCAGCTGAGCACCTCGCTCGATATACGCCCGGCAGCGGTCTGGGAGGAAACCAAAGGGTTGAGACACTTCGTCGCGAAGTTGAGTGACCTGGCCTCCTTCCGCACCGACCGGAAGACCGGCGCGGATGACCTGGGCCAGGCCGTGAACCCGTTCAAGTTGGATCCGCTGGACAGCGCATTGACAGCTTTCAACAGTTCCGTGCGCAACACCTTCTACTACGACCGCAGCAGCCGGGTCTGGAGCGTGGACCACACCTACCAGAACGACCGTACGAAGAGCCTGCTCCAGAACGGTTACGAATCGCGCACACGGGAAGGCAACACATTGCGGCTGCGCGTGAACGCAACGCGGCATTGGACCTTGGAGGTCGAAAGCGAGCGCGGGCGCTCGACCAGCAACAGCGACCTTATCGAAGGGCGCAACTTCAGCGTCGACCAAGAGTCGATCCGTCCGCGCCTGACCTGGCAGCCTGGTACACGCCTGCGCGCTGTGCTCACCTACAAGCTCACGCGCAAAGTGAACGACATCGACCTGGGTGGTGAGCAAGCCGAGCTTCAGGACCTCGGAGCTGAGCTGCGGTTCAATGCGGCGGGCAAAGGCACGATCCAGCTCAACGGGAACCTCGTGGGCATCGCATTTGATGGCACGGAGAACTCGGTGATCGGCAATGAGATGCTCGGTGGCTTGCGGGCCGGCACCAATATCACCTGGAGCCTTGGCATACAGAGACGCCTGAGCGACCACCTGCAAGTGGACCTCACCTACAACGGCCGAAGCAGCGAAGGATCACCCACCGTACATGTCGGCGGCGCACAGGTCAGAGCTTTCTTCTGACCGTAAGCTCGATCACTTCAGATCGAAGGTGGTCTTCGACACGAGCGCTCCGGCCTCGTAAAGCTCCACGATGTACTGGCCATTGGCCAGCTTGCCGGTGGCCGTATAGAACATGCACACGTCCAGCGGTTGGTTCTGATAGTTCACTTCGCGCTTTACGCTGTATTCACCCTGTACACCATTGTAGGTGAAGCGGTTATCCGAGTCTCCGGCTGGCAACACTGAGCCATCGGGGCTGATGATGCGCATGTGGATCATCTTGTTGCCTGGCATGGTCACGCGGTTCTCACCCAGCACGAAGCAGCTCTTCACCATCTCCGCCTTGCTGGCGCGATCGGTATCGACCTGCTTGCCGTTGTTCCGCAGAAAAAGCGCTCCTGCGGTGTGCGTAGTGGCGCTCAGAATGGAGCCTTTGGCGATCAGCGCTCGTTGTTCCTCGGTCTGTTGCTCCAGAGCTACCTTTTGCCCGGTCACTTCACCGAGCTGTTGCTTGGTCTGGAGGTTCTCAGCGGTCAGTTCCTTGTTCAACGTGTTCAGCGAGTCGATGGTGAACACGTATCCCTTCATGATCTTCTTGAGGGTGGAGACCTCCTTCTCGGCACGTGCCAGGCTGTAGGTGCCGTTCTTCACCTTCTGCAACAGGTCCTCGATCTGCTGTTTCTGGGCGCTGATCTCCGTCCTGAGCTGCTCATTGTCCGTATTGAGCGTGTCGTACTGCGCCAGCATGTCCTCCAGCAACTTGGTCACATTGTCCTTGTCGCTGGTCACCTTGGCGAGTTCCTGGCCTGTGGTCTGCACATCCTTGTTCTTCTGCATGAGCAGGTAGAGCATAACCACGTTGCTGATGAGCAGGAGCACCACCAAGGCGAGGAGTGCGGTATTGGCGCGGCCTTTGGACTCGGGGGCGTTGGGTTGCTGTTCCATGCAGGAAAATAGGATCTGACGAAAGGGTGCTGATCGCGAGCGGCTAAGTTATCTTGGTCGCATGCCAAGCCCTTTCAGCAACGGCGCACTTTTCAACAAAGTAGTTCACCCGATAAGCCAAGGTCTTGGCTCGCTGGTGGATCTTTTCCTGCCCCGCCTTTGCGCTGGTTGTGATGCCGCGCTGATGTCGCGTGAAAAGGCCCTGTGCCTCAGCTGCACGGAGGACCTTCCCTTGACGCGTTTCCACAACGACCCGACCAACCCGGTGGAACGCGTGTTCTGGGGCAAACTGGAATTGGAAGCCGCGACCGCACTGTTGCACTTCGACAAGGGAGGCATGGTGCAGCACATGCTCCACCGCCTGAAGTACAAGGGCGACAAGGAGATCGGACTGGAATTGGGCCGCCACATGGCCAAGGCACTGATGGACAGTCCGCGTTTCGGTTCGGTGGACCTTTTGCTTGCGGTGCCTTTGCACCCCCGCAAAGAGCGGCAGCGAGGCTACAACCAGAGTCAGGTTCTGGTGGACGGCATGACCGAGGTCTGGGGCCTTCCACCAGCGCAGCAACGGTTGATGCGTGTGGTGCGCACCCCCAGCCAGACCCGTAAAGGCCGCATGGACCGGTGGTTGAACGTGAAGGAGGCCTTCGACCTGTCCGATGTTGCGGCCCTCGAAGGGCGCCACGTCCTGCTGGTGGATGATGTGGTGACCACCGGCGCGACGCTGGAAAGCTGTGCACGCGCCCTGCAAAAAGTGAAAGGGGTCCGCGTCAGTGTGGTCACGGTGGCCTTTGCTTGATCCGGCAGGACCTTTGCGAAGCCCGCTAGATTTGCCGCCCCATGTCCGAGACCCTGCAATTTCCCAAGACCGGCGACCGCGTGGCCGTGTACTCCGCCCTTTACCCGCAGGTGCGTGAGCTGCTGAACGACGAGCATGACCTGATCGCGGCGATGGCCAACGTTTCAGCTTCGCTTCGCCAGGCCTTTAACTGGCATTGGATCGGCTTCTACCGGGTCATGGGCGCCGAACTTGTACTTGGGCCTTTTCAGGGGCCAGTGGCCTGTAGCCGGATCGGCCACGGCAAAGGGGTGTGCGGCACAGCCTGGGCCGATGAGAAGACGTTGATCGTGGCCGACGTGGACAAGTTCCCGGGGCACATCGCCTGCAGCCCGTTGTCAAAGAGCGAGATCGTGGTGCCCATCCGCGATCGGAGCGGTCGCATCGCGGCGGTGCTCGACATCGATAGCGAGCAGATGGATGATTTCAATGAGGTGGACGCCCACGCCCTTGGTCGGATATGCACCTTGCTGGAGCCCCTGTTCGAGTGATGCGTACCTGGCAGATGGCGTGGCTGGTACCGGTGTTGGCCGGCTGTGCGCAGGTGCGCGATATCAGTGGCGGAGATAAGGACAGCACGCCACCCACCCTCCTTTCCGCCGAACCCGCCGACATGAGCACCGGCTTCCTAGGCCGACGCATCGTGCTGCACTTCAACGAACGAGTGAAGTTGGGTCGTTTGCGTGACCAATTGCTCATTTCACCGCCGCTCCCGACGTACCCTGACGTGCATGTGCAAGGTGCCACCGACGTTGTGATCGAACTGAACGACCCTCTGGAGCCGAACACGACCTACAGCTTTTTTCTGGGCGATGCCGTGACCGACCTTACGGAAGGCAACGCGGCCAAAGACCTCAGCTACACCATTTCAACGGGCGATCACCTCGACAGTGCGTCCGTACATGGCATGGTGGTCGACGCGTTCAGCGGCAAAGCAGCAGGCAATGTTCACGTGCTCTTATTCACGGAAGATGATAGCACAGGGTTCAAAGAAGGTAGGCCCGCTTATGCCACTCGGTCGGATAAGGAGGGTCTGTTCCACCTGAAGCACCTGAGGAACGGACGATACACTCTGAACGGATTGCGCGACCAGAACGCGAACCTGCGCTTCGACCTCCCCAACGAGGAGGTGGCCTTTCTGAACGGGCCATTGGCGTTGCCGGACAGTATCCAGCTCCTCTTGCGCATGTTCCTTGAACAGCCTGAACAACAGCAGGTTATGGACCAGCGCGTCGGCCCTGATCGCGATTGGCGGTTGGTCTTGGCCAAACCCTTGACGGAATTGAAGCTGCGCGACCTGGATCGAACAGGAGGCGCCCTGAACTGGACCGTGGAGGCCAATGCGGCCGGCGATAGTGTCCGTTGCTGGCCGAACGACACCACCGCCTTGGACCACCAGACCTTCGAGGTGAGCGATGGTGGAACCGTCCTCGACACGCTGATCTACAGGGTGCGGGAGAAGATGCCCTTCTACGTGTCGGCCGTCGCCAGCCACCGAGAGGGACAGCTCCTCCTTCGCGCCACGCGCCCCGTGGCAAGCATTGCAGCTGAGCGGATCTCCGTGAAGACCGACACCACGGCTCGATCGTTCACGATCCGTATGGATAGCCTGGACCGACGCATGGTTCATCTGTTGTTCGACCTGAAAGCCGGTCAGGAGGCAACGGCCACCCTGATGCCCAAGGCTCTGGAAGACATTTACGGGGGCGTGAACGACACCTTGGTGCTTTCCACCCGCCGGCCTGGGGCTGAGCAGCTTGGTGGGCTCACGATCACGATCAAGGACACGATGGCCGGCACCTCCACTCCCTTTCTGCTTCAGCTCTTGAACACCGCTGATCAAGTGGTTGAGCAACGCTCGTCAAACGGTCTGTCCCGGTCTTTCCGTCTTGCAGGCCTGATCCCTGGCAGCTACACGCTGAAACTCGTTGAGGACCGCAATGACAGTGGGAAACAGGATACCGGCGAACTGGATGCCCGAAGGCAGCCCGAACGAGCCTGGCGCATGGCCGGGGTGGTGATGGTACGGGCTGGGTGGGACGTGGAGCAAACCTGGGAAGTGGATCTTCGCTGACCGCTGGCAACTTTTTCGGGACCGGGCACGTCATTCGAACGGTTCGGTATGCCCGATCCGCCCGTCAGAGAGGACCGGGTAGGGATGCCTAACTTGTGCGGGTTTTTCACCAATGATGGTCCCTGACCGATCGACGAGCATGCTGAACAGGTTCATTTGCGCCCTTGCGATGGCGCTTGGGGTGGGGGGAAGTATCCATGCCCAACAAGGTGTGATCCCTACCATGGGTAAGGAGTTCTGGGTGGGCTACATGCAGAACTACGGGGGCGGTGGCAACCAGCACATCGACGTGTTCATCTCCAGCTATGTGAACACTACCGGCACCATTTCCATGCCCCTGCTCGGGTTCACGCAGAATTTCACCGTTACGGCCAACACCGTAACCACGGTCAACTTGCCTCTCACGGCGATCCATACGGGTTCGGAGGTTGTGGACAACAAGTCATTCCTGATCCAGACCGCGGATACGGTGGCGGTCTACGCCCTCAACTTCGAGGACGCCACGGCCGATGCTGCAGCGATCTACCCGACCCAATCCTTGGGAACGGAATACAGAGTGCATTGCTACTATGGATTGAGCGGTTTCGGTACGCTGAACTCCGAGTTCCTGATCGTGGCCACACAGGATGGGACCCAGATCGAGATCACACCGTCCAGCGCAACCCTCGGAGGACAACCTGCCGGGGTGCCTTTCATTGTGAACCTGGACAGTGCAGAGACCTTCCAGGTGCAGGCCGCGAACTCCGGTGACGACCTTTCGGGGACCACCTTGGTCGGGACCGCGGTCAGTGGTTCTTGCAGACCGTTCGCTGTGTTCTCCGGTTCTGTGTGCACGAACGTGCCGATCGGCTGCTTTGCTTGCGACCATGTGTACGAGCAGAACCTGCCTAGCAATGTTTGGGGCACGAAGTACTTCACCGTGCCTTGGCAGGGTCCCAACAGCTACACCTATCGGGTGATGGCCAATACCAATGGGACCAACTACAGCGTGGACGGTGTGGCACAGCCAGCCTTGAACGCAGGCCAGTTCCAGGAAGTGAACTACGCCACTCAGGCCCGATGCATTGAGAGCACGGTCCCTATCAGCGTGTCTCAGTACATCCAAGGTCAGGATTGCTCAGGTGGCGTTGGCGACCCTGCCTTGTTGATCTTGAACGCGGATGAGCAGAAGATCAGCAACATCAGCTTTGCGACGGTGGTGTCGGCGAACATTTCCAACCAGTACATCGCAGTGGTGGTTGAAACAGCAAGCAACAACCAAGTGATCCTGGATGGTGCACCTGTTCCTGCTGCCTCCTTCACCCCTTACACCGCCTGCTCCACGAACAGTTGGGCCACCTTGCCACTTACCCAAGGCAGCCACAGCATCTCCTGCCCCACAGGTCTGATCGGGTATGTCTATGGCGTTGGCAGCAACTATGAGACGTATGCCTACTCGGTAGGTTCCTTCACCCCGCTGCCTCCGCTGGTGGTGGACTCCGTGTTCTGCGGCGTCGACAGCACCGGAACGCTCACACTTTCACCACCCCAGCCGATCAACAACGCCTGGTGGTCCATCTATTCCAATCCTACGGATACCCTGTACCAAGGACTGAACTACACCTTCACCCCCCCCGGAAGTGATGTTTACGTGGTGACCGGCTCCGAATTCCTGAGTGCCTGTGAACAGCAGTATTTCTTCAGCGTGGAGGTCGACACACCTCCTCTATTGACCGTCACTGCAGCCCCAAGAGTGGTGTGCGCCTATTAACCCGTGCAGCTCAATGTGACAGCGAATCCCGTAGGCACCTATCTGTACAATTGGTGGCCGGACCCTGAACTGAACGATGGCTCGTTACCGAACCCGATCGCAACACCTTCGGTCAGTGGTTGGTACTATGTCAGCGTAAGCTCACTGAACGGCTGTGCGGTGGCCATTGATAGCGTGTACATCGATGTTCTTCCGGGTGCGGTCCTGATCCATGAAGCCAGCACGGCGGATGATGCGGTCTGTTTAGGTGATAGCACCCAGCTGAGCCTTGATGTGCAACAGATCATCGCACAGGATGCGCTGGACTTCGCTCCTGGCAGCATCTGGGCCGGTCTTGGGAATGCGGTCATCGGTAATCAGTGCGGTTCCGTATCGGGCAGTGCGCTCTGGTTCGATGGTGCCGGTCTGCGGTTTGCCGAGACCCAACCCATGAACGTTTCCGCAGGAGGAAGCGTCCAATTCGCCATCCATATCGGGGCTGGTCTGGCCCCTTGCGAAAATGCTGATGTCGGTGAGGATGTCTTCCTGCAGTACAGTGTGAACGCAGGTCCGTGGGTGACGATGTCGACTCTTTGGGAGTACTTGTACCCGACCTTCACGACGGTTACGGTCCCGATCCCTGCGGCCGCCCAATCGCTGAACACAGCCTTCCGCTGGGTGCAAACACTGAGCACCGGAGCTGGAGAGGACAATTGGGCCCTGGACAACGTGGTGATCGCGGCCAACGGCCCGGGCAACCTGCTCTTCAGCTGGTCCCCCGGAACCACCCTGAGCGATCCTGCTGTGCAGAACCCGATGGCCTATCCCAATGCACCGGGCTATTACTACATCAACTCCGTTGACGCGCTGACCGGCTGTACCTACACGGATTCCGTCTTCATCGATGTCGGCCTGCCCTTCACGATCGCGGTCACCAACGACACCGCGCTTTGCGATGTGGCCGGGATCCAATTGCACGCAACGCCCAGCTCCGGAACAGGCCATGTTTGGAACTGGACGCCCTCGACCAACCTGAGCGCGACCTTCGTTGAGAACCCCATCGCTACGCCCACCACCACCACTGAGTACTTCGTGGAGGTGAGCACCGCTGCCGGCTGCACGGTCACTGACAGCGTAACGATCGTTGTGAACCAGCTGCTCTCATTGACCGTCACCACCACGGATGATGACCTGTGCCAAGGAGAGACCACGCAGCTCAACGCGAACGTTCTCGGCAACCCGCCAGGCCTGTCCTACAGCTGGGACCCGTCCACAACGGTGAACAACGCGGCCATCTCCAACCAGATCGCCACACCGCCGAACACCACCAACTACATCTGCACCGTGGTGGATACGTTGAGCGGTTGTTCACTGGTGGATAGCGTTCTGATCAACGTTAGCTCACTGTACAATGCCGTGGCCACGAACGATACGATCCTCTGCAACCCCGTTGGCTTCCAGCTCAACGTGGTGCACAATGTGCCCGGTGCGGTGGTGGCCTGGACACCTGCCAACTACCTGTTGAACGCGAACACGAACACCCCGACCATCACCTTCGATAGTACCGCGCAATACATCGTACAGGTCACAGATCCCTTGCTGGGTTGCAGCGACCGCGATACGGTGAACATCTTGGTGCCGTTCTCGGACCTGGTCTTCATCGCGGACAGTTCGCTCTGCGCTGGTGACAGCATGCTGATCGACGCTGGCTACCCTGACGCATCCCATACCTGGAACACCGGGCCCACCACACAGACCATCTGGGTGAACAGCGCCGGCAACTATACGGTGACCATGGTGGACAGCACAGGTTGTCAGATCGTTGTGACAACGACCGTTACGGTGGACCCCTTACCGGTCGTCACCCTCGGGCCGGATACTTCACTCTGTGTGGGCGAGCAATGGACACTGGACGCGGGCACGCCGGGCAGTAGTTACCTATGGAGCACGGGCGAAACCACGCAGACCATCACAGTGACCACCAATAGCAACTACTGGGCTGAAGTGATGGATCAGAACACTTGCGTGAACCGGGATACGATCGGCGTTGTGTTCGACCCGCTCCCCGTTGTGGACCTGAACGACACAACGGTATGTGTGAGCGAGACCATCACACTGGATGCTGAGAATGCAGGAAGCAGTTACCTCTGGAGCACGGGCGCGACCACACAGTCCATCGTTTTGAATGATGCAACCGATACCTATTCGGTGGTGGTGACAACCCCGACGTGGTGTGTGGATTCGAGCACGGCCGTGATCACCTTCATCCCATTCCCGGTCGTGGACATCGGGCCGGATACCGCGCTCTGTGATACTGACATCCTGACGCTGGACGCCGGGAACCCCGGTGCGCAATTCACCTGGAGCACTGGCAGCAACCTCTCAACGATCACCCTATTGACCGATGCAATGGTGTGGGTGGATGTCGACAACGGCTATTGCGTGACCCGCGATTCCTTGGAAGCGGTGTTCAACCCATTGCCCAACTACATCGACGAGGAACAGCGTGTGGTCTGCCTGGACTACCCACCTTACAAGACCGTGCTGGATGCAGGCAACCCTGGCTGCACCTTCCTGTGGAGCACTGATGCTTCCACCCAGGTGATCGATGTTGAGAGCTACGGCTGGTACATGGTGGAGATCACCACCCCGCTGAACTGCACCATTGTGGACAGTGTATTGATCGAAGAGTATTGCGCTTCGCAGTTCTTCGTTCCCAACACCTTTACGCCTGATGGAGACGGCGTGAACGACATGTTCGGTCCGGATGGCTGGAACATTGCGGCCGTGGAGATGAACATCTTCAACCGGTGGGGTGAACTGATCTTCAGCGGCAAGGATGCAGAAGCGTTCTGGGATGGCAGCATGAACGGTAATCCCGTTCAGGACGGTGTCTATATCTGGAAATGCAGCTACCGCTTCGTGGACAATGTGGAAGGCGATGTTGGTGCCAAGAAGGAGGCTGTAGGCCATGTGACCTTGGTGCGCTGATCGATCGCTCGATCTCTTCGAAAGCCGGGGCGAACACCCCGGCTTTCGTACGTTCTGCCGGGAACCTTGACCGCTGGATCGCGTATGAAGGGCGGCATACCACACCGCCGCTCGGTGGAAACGACACGACCAACCACACCCGCATCCGTGCAGCAGCAAGCGTTTCCCACTACAGGACGCTGGCTGCTCTGGGCCCTGTTCCTGGCCCTCCTGCTTTGCGCGAACATGGCACAGGCCCAAGGCTTGGCACCCCTGCCCACGAAAGGCCGGGAGTTCTGGCTAGGCTTCATGCAGAACGCCTACGGGGCGCAAGAGCTCCGCGTGCGGGTCGCTTCTCAGAACGGCACGAGCGGCACCATCAGCATACCACGTAGCGGGTGGAGCAGCACCTTCACCGTATCAGCCAACGACGTCGCCACCCTGATCATCCCGGTCACCAACGAGCACACCGGCAGCGAAGTATTAAGCGACAAGGGTGTTCTTCTCCAAACGAACGACAGCGTGACCGTGAGCTTGGAGAGCTTCCAGAGCTTCACGACGGACGGGGCACAGGTTCTTCCTACGGAAGCGCTTGGCACCAGCTACCGCGCACAGAGCTATCGGGGGCTTCCCGGTTTCGCGGATTTCTACAAGAGCGAGCTGCTCGTTGTAGCCACCCAGGACGATACGGAAGTGGAGATCGTGCCGAGCGTGAACACCTCCGGTGGTCGCGCCGCTGGCGTTCCCTTCCTCGTTTCGCTCGATGCCGGACAGAGCTATCAGGTGCAATCCGCTCTGGCTTCGCTGGACGTTACCGGAACGACCGTACGGGCCACCGCGAACAGCGGTCCTTGCCGACCCTTCGCCGTGTTCAGCGGAAGCATGTGCGCGAACGTGCCGGCCGGTTGTCCCGCATGTGACCACGTCGTGGAGCAGATGGTTTCCACTGACCGATGGGGCCAGAACTTCCATACGATCCCCCTTACCGGTGCGGTCACCCATACCTACCGCATCCTCGCCGACCAGAACAGCACCTCAGTGACCATTGATGGCGGCGCGCCGATCCTGTTGAACGCCGGTCAAAGCCACCTGGTCAACGGTGCATCCGTCCCTGTCTGCATTGCGGCCGACAAGCCGGTCAGTGTGGCCCAACTCATGGAAGGTTTCAACTGTGCCACTACGGGCGACCCCTCCATGATCGAGCTAATGCCCGATGAACGAGTGACCACAAGTGTAGTGTTCAGCACTGTGACCTCTCCGCAGATCACACAGCACAGCATCAGCGTGGTCATGTCCACGGCGAACACCGGACAGCTGCTGCTCGACGGAACGCCTGTCAGCGCTTCGCTATTCCAAGCCTTCACTGCTTGCAACGGGTTCTCACATGCCAAGGTCACGATCCCTGTGGGAACGCACCGTTTGGCCGCAACCGGCGGCTTCCTCGCCTACGCTATGGGCGCGGGGACAGGCGAGAGCTATGCCTTCACCCTGAGCAGCAAGGCCATCGCTGGAGCGCCTAACGACTCCACGATCTGTAGCTCCGGACCGCTGGTGTTAACCGCCCCACAGCCCATCACCAATGCGGAGTGGACCGCAGCGAGCGCCCCGAGCGTGATCCTCGCTACAGGACCCAGCTACACGCTCACACCCACTTCGAACGATTCGTACACCGTGAACGGCGAAGTCCCTGGTAGCGGTTGCCCAGTGACCTTCACCTATCACGTCGGCCTTCCCGTGCAGCCGGCATTGACGCTGACCGCGAACAACATGCCCAGCGCTACAGTGTGCCAGTTCGGCGCTGTGCAACTGAACGTTTCACCTGCACCGGACCCCAACGTGTTCGACCTGCTGTGGAGCCCCGGCACCGTGCTTTCCGACCCCACGATCGCCAACCCCATCGCCTACCCACAAGCCAATACCTGGTTCCGGTTGAATGTGAGCAGCCCCGTGGGTTGCGGCAGTGTCTCCGACAGCATTCTCGTCTCGGTGCTTCCGAGCGGGCTGATGGCCGTAAAGGCCAGCGTGAACGATAGCGCGGTCTGCTCCGGTGAACAGGTCCTGTTGAACGCGCTGGCCGAACAGATGGTGGTGAGCGACGGCTTCAACGGAACCTTCGGTAGCATGTGGTCCTCCGTAATGGGTGCCGTGGCCAACAGTACGTGCGGTTCCGTTTCCGGTGATGCCTTGTACTTCAACGGCAACACGTTCCGGGAAGCACGCACAACAGCCTTGAACATGAGCAGTGGTGGAGCGATCCGCTTTGCGTTGAAGATCGCCACGGGCACCGCGCCTTGCGACAACGCCGATCCGGGAGAGAACGTGGTGCTTGAGTACTCAGTGAACAACGGTAGCACTTGGTCCGCTCCTTTTGCCACATTCAACGAGAACGCCTATCCTGCCTTCACAGCGCTCAACGTGGCCGTTCCCGCAGCCGCTCAATCCGCCGCCACGCTCTTCCGCTGGCGCCAGCTCTCCCATAGCGGCGCTGGCCAGGACAACTGGGCCATCGACGATGTGATCATTTCACAGAACAGCAACACGGGGCTAAGCTTCGCTTGGTCACCTTCAGCAGGTCTCGCAACCCCGAACGCCGCAAGCACTGCGTCGACACCAACGGCCACGACCAACTACGCCATCACGGCCTCCACAGCCAACGGTTGCACCGCGCAGGATGATGTGCAGGTGGTCGTGCAACCCGCCTTCCAGGTCTTCGCTGGCGACGATACCACGCTCTGCACCGCAGGATCCAGCGTGGCCTTGAACGCGACCATTACCGCAGGCAACGTAACGAGCTGGTCCTGGGCCCCGGCCAACGGCAGCCTTAACAATGCAACCATCGTGAACCCGACCGCTACACCAACGGTCACGACCACTTACACAATTACCGCTACCACGGACATCGGCTGCACGGACAGCGACGCCATGACCATTACGGTCGGCAACCTCTCCGGTCTTACTGTGAGCAGCACCGACACGCAGCTTTGTCCTGGAGAAAGTGCAACACTGAGCGCTCTTGCAACGGGCTCTGGCGTGTTCACCTACGCCTGGAGCCCCGCCAGCGGACTGAACAATGCGACCATAGCCAACCCCACCGCACAACCTGGTACCACCACCAACTACACCTGCTTGGTGACCGAGCCCGCCAGCGGTTGCCAGCGCAGCGCGAGCATCACCCTGCATGTGAACGGTCCGTACACGGTGGACGCTACGGCAAACGACACGCTTTGTTCCACCCTTGGCTTCCAACTGAACGTGGTGCACAATGTACCGGCACCCTTCACGATCCAGTGGAGCAACGGGCAATTCCTCAACAGTTCCTCCATTTCCGCTCCAACGATCGTCGCTGACACCACGGCCACCTACTTCGTTACTGTGACCGATGCGAACGGGTGTTCCTTCACGGACAGCAGCACCATCATCTCCGCGTGGGACAACCTGGTCACGCCGATCAACCTCTCCGCGTGCGCGGGAACCGCCATTCCGCTGGACGCTGGATATCCTGGCTCGGCCTACCTCTGGAACACGGGCGCCACCACACAGACCATCAGCGCCACGACCAACGGCCAATACACTGCGGAGATCACCGACCCCATGGGCTGCGTGACCGTGAAGAACTACTTCCTCACGTTCAACCCACTGCCCGCCGTGAACCTCGGTCCGGATCTCAGCTTGTGCGGCGCCACGAACCAAGTGCTCAACGCCAACAGCCCCGGTAACGCAGTGCTATGGAGCGGCGGACAGACCACCCAGCAGATCAGTGTGACGCAGAGCGCCATCTATTCGGTGCTGGTCACTAGTCCTCAAGGTTGCCAGAACGGTGATGCGATCAACGTCACCTTCAACCCGATGCCAGTTGATGTTCTTCAGGATATCACCACGTGTTCGAGCACGCCCGTAACGCTCAACGCAGGTAACGCAGGCAGCACGTACATGTGGAACGCTGGAACGACCACGCAATCCATCAGCCCAACGCAAAGCGGTACTTACAGTGTGATGGTCACCAACGCCCAAGGTTGCAGCGGCACCTTCAACGCAGTGGTCACCTTCATGCCGTTGATCACCGTCGACCTTGGCAACGACACGACACTCTGCGCTGGTCAAACGATCGCACTTGATGCCGGGAACAGTGGTGCTACCTACCTCTGGAGCAACGGGGCGACGACTCAGACCATCAGCCCGTCGCAGAGTGGAACGTACAGCGTGACCGCCAGCAATGGATTCTGCCTTGGTAGCGATGCCATCACGGTGACGTTCGATCCGATACCCTTGGATGTGTTGCAGAACGTGACCACTTGTGTGGATCAGACCGTGACCTTGAACGCGGGCAACCCGGGCTGCACTTACCAGTGGAACACCGGCGCCACAACCTCCATCATCAACCCGACGACGTCCGGCAACTATTCCGTGGTAGTCACCAACAGCACCAACTGTAGCATCACGGCGGATGCGACCGTAACACTGGTGGGCTTCCCGGTCGTGGATCTAGGGCCCGACAGCGTGCTCTGCGATGGGGATGTCCTCACGCTGGATGCAGGGAACCCCGGTTCCACGTACACCTGGAGCAGCGGCCAGAACACACGTACGCTCGATGTCACGAGCGGCGGCACCTATACTGTGACCGTGAGCAACGGCTACTGCACCAGTAGCGACGCCCTTACCGCCACCTTCAATCCATCTCCCACGCGCTTCATCGACCGCAAGTTCTACACCTGCCTGGACGAGGATCCGGGTTACGTGGTGATCAACGCTGGGAACGAAGGCAGCGAATACGACTGGAGCACCGGAGAGACCTCACAGGTGATCCTTGCCGGGGCCTACGGTTGGTACTACGTACAAGTGACCAATGTGCACGACTGCGCGACCCGTGACTCCGCGGAAGTGATCGAGTTCTGCCCGGCCACGCTCTACGTACCGAACACCTTCACGCCGAACGGCGATGGCACCAACGACATCTGGCTGCCGGTCGGCAAGAACATCGGTGAATACTCCGTACAGGTCTTCGATCGCTGGGGTGGCATCATTTTCCAGTCCAACGATCCGCAGGTGGGTTGGGACGGCACCATGAGCGGCGAATACGTGAAGAACGACGTGTACGTATGGCGCATGGAATACACCTTCCTGGAGGATGAGAACGGCCAGCAGGGTAGGCTCCACAAGGAGCTTGGGCACGTCACGGTGATGCGTTAGAGCATCAGACCGAAATCATCCGCATCCATGGCCACCGGGAACTTCGCCCGGAAGTCATCCAAGGCCTCACGATGGAGCACCGATTGCAGCACATCCTCCTTGGACGCCTTCATCACGTCCGCATCGCCGCGCGGGTCCACGGAGGCTGAATCGCCGGTGTAGTGGTGACCTTTGCCGTCCATGCCCACGCGGTTCACGCCGATCACATAGCTCTGGTTCTCGATGGCGCGGGCAATGAGCAACTGGCTCCACGGATAGCGCCGCGGTTCCGGCCAGTTGGCCACATACAACAGTGCATCGTAGTCGCCTCGGTTGCGAGCGAAGACCGGAAAGCGCAGGTCGTAGCAGATCTGCAACAACAGCCTCCAGCCACGCCATTCCACCACCACGCGCTGAGAGCCGGGTGTATAGTGCTGGAACTCCTCTGCCATGCGGAACAGATGACGCTTATCGTATGTGACCACGGTCCCGTCGGGCTTCACGAAGAGGCCGCGGTTGAAGCACTTGCCGCCTTCGGCGATGATCGCGCTTCCATAGATCGC
>JADZGG010000286.1 GCA_020854015.1 Flavobacteriales bacterium | reverse complement strand
ATTGGGGTCTCCGCCTTTGCCAAATTGCCAGCTTAAGATAGTTCGGGCTGCACGCTTACGCGCCAGCGGCCCAGGAGATGGCCATGTCGGGCTTGGTCCGGTGGGATCGCCTGTGCCCTCCCCGCCATGACGGAAATGCAACCTGCCGTCATCGCGAGGATCCCGCAGGATCCGAAGCGATCTCCTATGCCGCTGGCGCCCGGAGCACCGCACGACATCACCCCAACGCAAAGCGCCCCGCCTGTTGGGGCGGGGCGCTTTGCAGAAAAGGACTCAGCTTACTGGATCACCAGGCGCTGGACGAAGGTCTGGTCACCGGCCGTTACGTTCACCAGGTACATGCCGTTGGCCATGGAAGCGTCCAGGGCGATCACGGTGTTCAAGGTGCTGCCGTTCACAGCGATGGTGTGGGTGCCAACTTTATGACCCACCATGTCGAAGATGTCCACCGTGGCGGTGGTCACATCGGCGTTGAGGGCGTTGATGGTCACGTACAGCTGCTCGCCGTTGTTCGGGTTAGGCCAGAGGGTCAACACCGCTTCGGTGCTGGTCTCGTCGCCGTCGAAGAACACGCGGTCGTTGTTGTGGGCATTCGCGCTTCCGGTGGGCTGGCAGTTGTTGTCGCAGCCATCGCCGTTCACCTGGTTGCCATCGTCGCAGGTCTCGCCCGGGTCCATGACGCCATTGCCGCACAGGTTGACTACCGGTACCGTGCAGTAGGGAGCCGCCAGGTTGTTGGTGATACCCACCGTGCACACAGCGCCCCAAGGGCAGTAAGTGGCACCGCCATCGAAGCTGGCACGTACGCGCACATTGTAGGTGTGCGTACCGCACTGCAGCGGGTTGGTGACCCACTGACCGAGCACCAGCGTGTAGCTGGTGGTACCGATCAGGCGGGTGTAACCCGTGAGGGGGTCGATCAGCTCGAACAGGTAGGCGTTCGCGGACTGGTTGTTACCACCCACCACACGCGTGGCAGGTTGAGCGAAGATGCGACCCGTGTTGCCGGAGGCCTTCACGATCTTACCCGTGACACCGCAGCTGAAGGTGGCACCGGGGGTGCTGATCAGCTGGGTAAGGGGGCAGTTGGCGGCGGTCTGGTCGATCTTGAAACGGCAGGCCGCTCCGAAGTAACTGTAGGAACCGTTCACCACGCTGCGCACACGCACGTTCAAGAGCACGTTGGCAGGCACCGGGTTGGTCTGCAGGTTGCTGTAGGCCAGGTGAGCGCACTTGGTGGCGCCGTTAGGTCCGCCGATGCCAGGGTTGGCATGGGTCAGGAACACACGACGGCTGTAACCACCATCGGGGTTGAAGAACCAGAACTCGTAGCCGCTGTTGTTGTTGTTCACGCCGTACTGGGCGCTCACAGCCGCATTGGGGCTGGCGATGATGATCTGGCCCGGGGTCCAATCCACCTTGTCGCACTGGCTGGCGATGATGGCATCGTTGCCAACAGGGCTGCAGAACGGCAGATCGGCCTGGCTCGTGCCAGCGAATACGCCATCACCGCTGTTGTCGATCACGCGCTTGCCATTGCTGTCACGCAGGATCCAGCCACCGGTGGTACCGTTGCTCATACCGTTCGCATCGGTCACGATCAGGTTGAAGCAGGCACCCGTGGGCACGGTGATGTTCTCCGTGGTGGTGGTGTTGTTGCCGTAAGGTCCGCCAGCGTCCAGCACGAAGGGGCTGGTGGCGTCCACGATCTGCCAGGTGCTTTCGCTACCCACGTTGTCCGTGGTGAACTCCAGCGTCCAAGTGGTGGAAGGCAGCGGGGTGCCAGCGCAACTGCAATCGTTCTGCGTGAGGTCGTTGGCCGTGAAGGGATTGTTGTCGTTGCAGGGTAGTCCCGGGTTCGGACCGTTCGGGCACACATCACAGAGGTCACCGATCAGGTCGCCATCCGCATCCTCTTGACCGGGGTTGAGATCAGCAGGGCAATTGTCCACGCAGTCCGCAACGAAGTCGCCATCCGTGTCGGTGTCGGGATTCCCGCACCCGCAGGCACCGGGCACGATCTTGTTCGGATCCGTAGGGCAACCGTCATTGCAATCGGCCACGAAATCACCGTCCGTGTCCGTGTCGGCAATGCCGCAGCCGCAAGCACCGGCGTTCTGCTTCAGCGGGTCGAGGGGGCATCCATCCAGACAATCAAGGAACGTGTCTCCATCCGTGTCAACCGAACTGTTGTTCGCAGCTCCCGGAGAATTAACACAACTGAGAATGAAGTCCACACTGTTGTCATTATTGTCCGAACCGTCCGGGAATCGACCAATGCTAGCGTTCAGGGCCGCTGCAAGACTGGCATCAACGGGTGCTCCGGCTGTTTCCGTGTACGGTGCACCGCTAACGCCACCGTAGCTCACCGCGTCGAGCAGATTATTGCTCGCATCGCGCAGGCCGATTGCATCCGGTACACCGTTCTGCAGGTTGAATCCGGTCACGAACTGGTTGCAATTGGGAACGCTACTTCCGGTGGCACAGATCACATAATAGGCGCCTGGGGCCAGCGAGAATGAGGGCAGCGTTACGTTCAGGGGAGGGGAGTACTGGGTCGCTCCGCCACCTGCGCCATTGCGCATCTCCACAACGAATCCGGCCAGGTCGTACGAAATGGAACCTGTGTTCTTCAGCTCAATGAACTCCGCGTTGTCCGTTCCGGGCTGGTCATAGTCCACTTCGTTGATCACGATCGCAGGCAGCGGCTCGCAGGTCGGGGCAGCGCCCGAACGGGTGAGCGAATTGCACGGGCTGGTAAAGGTGATGCTGTAGCTGTTGGCCTCGCTGATGCCGCTCACGAT
>JADZGG010000285.1 GCA_020854015.1 Flavobacteriales bacterium | reverse complement strand
GCGCAAGCGGACGGCGCCATCAGCGAGCTCCACACGCGACGACTGGAGCAGGATATACGTCGAAGGCCTGAGATCTGGCTTTGGACCCACAGACGCTGGAAGCACAGGCGACCTGCCGACCAATGAACCGATCCAGTTCCTGGACGTTACCTTTGTGTTTCGACCGCTGAACACCATCCGATCAACCTACGACCATGCTTGAAGGGAAAGATCTGATCCTTGACACCCGGAACTACGCCCACGAGGTGCGTTGGAAGAGCTGGTGGCATGTCTTGACCACCATCGTTGTGCTGACATCCGGCTATTTCGTTGTCTTCACTGCCGAACCGCTCTGGATCAAAGCCTTGGGCAGTGTGCTCATCGCCCTTACCCTTGGGCGCTTCTTCGTGATCTATCACGATTACCTGCACCACAGCATACTGCAGCATTCGAAGGTGGCCCGTGGCATGTTCGCCGTGTTCGGTCTCTTCATGCTTGCACCGATCAGCATCTGGGAACGCAGCCACAACTACCACCACGCGCACAACAGCAAGCTTTACACCAGCAGCATCGGCTCCTTCCCCATCGTCACCAAGGAGAAGTACCTGGCCAGCAGCTGGAGCGAGCGCACCTTGTACATGTTCGTGCGCCACCCGATCACCATTGGCTTCGGCTACATTTTCATGTTCCTCTACGGCATGTGCATCCGCTCCATCGTGAGCAGCACCAACCGCCACTGGGATAGCATCGTGGCCTTGGTCGCGCACTTCGGTCTGGGCGTGGCCATTTACTTCATGGCCGGCTTCACAGGTCTGCTTTTCGGCTTCATGCTGCCCTTCTTCCTAGTGCTTTCCCTTGGCTCTTACCTCTTCTATGCCCAGCACAACTTCCCCGGGGTTGTGTTCGCTGAAAAGGACGGTTGGACCTACAGCGGCGCCGCCTTGGAAAGCAGCAGCCACATGAAGATGACGCCGGTGATGCGTTGGTTCCTGGCGAACATCGGGTACCACCACATCCACCACCTCAATCCCCGCATCCCCTTCTACCGGTTGCCGGAGGTTTACAAGGCCATCCCTGAATTGCAACACGCCAAGACCACCAGCTTGTGGCCTTGGGATGTGGCCAAGTGCCTGCGCCTGAAGGTGTGGGACGCTCAGGCCCAGCGCATGATCGGGCGCCGCGAGATCTACGCCTGATCATCGTTCTGCAGTTCCGTTCCGGACGTCGGCCCTTTACTTGGGCCGAGCGGTAGAGGTCTGTTACGAGCGGTAAGGTGTGGCAAGATGCGGCGGCTACCTTCGTCGCGGCCGCAACCCTGGTGTCCCACCCCTTATGCTGACCTGTGAGAACATCGTGAAGCGCTACGGCGCGTTCACCGCCCTGAACGGCGTATCCATGGACGTGCCCGCGGGCAAGGTCTTCGGATTGCTGGGCCCCAATGGTGCGGGCAAGACCTCCCTCATCCGCATCATCACCCGCATTACCGGTCCGGACGAGGGCCGCGTGCTGTTCGATGGCAAGCCGATGACCGATGCCGACGTGCACCAGCTTGGTTACCTACCGGAGGAACGCGGGCTCTACAAGAAGATGAAAGTGGGCGAGCAGGCCGTTTACCTCGCGCGCCTCAAAGGCATGCCCAAGGCCGAGGCCACCACACGCTTGAAGGAATGGTTCACTCGCTGGGAAATGGACGGCTGGTGGAACAAGAAGGTGGAAGAGCTGAGCAAGGGCATGGCGCAGAAGGTGCAGTTCATCACCACCGTGCTGCACAACCCGCGCCTGCTGATCCTGGACGAACCTTTCAGCGGCTTCGACCCCATCAACGCCGAGCTGATCCGCAGCGAGATCCTCCGCTTGCGCGACGCAGGCACCACCGTGATGCTGAGCACGCACAGTATGCCCAGTGTGGAGGAACTCTGCGACCACATCGCGCTGATCGACAACGCCAAGGTGATGCTGCACGGCAATGTGCGTGAGATCCGCAAACGCTACAGCACCAACATTTACCGCATCGAATACAAGGGTACGCGGGTGGCCTTCGCCAACGCCCTTGGTTTCAGTGGCGAACTGGTGGACACCTACGACGGTGAGGACATGAGCGTGGCCCGTGTGAGGCTCGCCAAGGACGCGACCCCCAACAACTTGCTGCGCCAACTGGTGAGCGGCGTGGAAGTGAACGGCGTGCAGGAGGAAGTGCCACGCATGCACGACATCTTCATCCGTGTGGTGAGCGAGACCGCTCCGGAGATGGTGGCCAGTGGAATGACGGAATGACCAAGTGACCATGAACAAGATCAAGCTCATCATCTGGCGCGAGTTCATCACGCGGGTGCGGAAGCCGAGCTTCCTCATCATGACCATTCTCGGCCCGCTGCTGATCGCAGGGGGCGTGGCGGCCGTCACCTTCCTGGGGTTGCAGGAAAGCGGTCCGCAAAGCGTTCTCGTAGTGGACGTACCGCACCTGTTCACGGACAAGCTCGCGAACGCCGCGAAGCCGGATATCACCTTCCACTACAGGAACGACGACATCAGCGACTCGGCGTTCAAGAACAGCACCTACACCTTGATGGTGCGCATGAACGAGGAGGTTCTGAAGAACAATCAAGTGGAACTGTTCTACACCAAGGTGCCCAGCCAGTCCGTACAGAACTACATCTCCGCCGAAGTGGAGAAGGTGCTGCGCAAGGAGAAGCTGCGCATCAACAACCTCGACCAGGACGTGTTCGATCAGGTGGGCACCCCGGTGGCCATGAAGCTGATCGATATCGAGAAGGGCGATGAATCGCTGGAGCAGGAGAAGGCGGCGATCGGTTTCTTCCTCGGCTACATCATGTTGCTCTTCATCATGCTTTACGGCATGCAGGTGATGCGGGGTGTGATGGAAGAGAAACAGAGCCGCATCATCGAGGTCCTCGCGAGTTCGGTGCGTCCTTTCCAATTGATGATGGGCAAGATCGTCGGCATCGCCATGGTCGGTCTCGTGCAGTTCCTTTTGTGGATCATCCTGAGCACGGTGCTCACCACCGGCGTCATCGCCTTGGCCAAGGACCGTCTCGTTGCCCAAGTGAGCAGCGGCATCCCCATGGACCAACCCATGACATCGGAGACCAAAGCGCTCTTGCAGAACGAGATCGCCAAGGACAACGCCGATATGAGCCAAGGCCTCGACAAGGTCCACAAGATCATTGACCAGACGCCGATCACCCTGGTGATCATCCTGTTCCTGTTCTACTTCCTCTGTGGCTACCTGTTGTACAGCTCCTTCTTCGCAGCGATCGGTGCGGCGGTGGACAGTGAGACGGACACCCAACAATTCATGCTGCCAGCGATGTTGCCTCTGATGCTTGCGCTCTTCATCGCGCAAATGGCCATCGTGAACCCTGATGGTCCAGCGGTCTTCTGGTTCTCCATCGTGCCCTTCACCTCGCCGATCGTGATGATGGTCCGCATTGCCATGGGCAATGCCTTCGAGCATCCGTGGGAACTGATCCTGAGCATGGTGCTGCTGGTGGCCACCTTCATCGGTACCACCTGGCTCGCCGGCCGTATCTACCGCACCGGCATCCTCATGTATGGCAAGAAGGTCACCTGGAAGGAGCTTGGGAAGTGGTTGTTCTACAAAGGCTGAACACATGTGCCCATCCGAACATGTGCGCATACGCCCGTGCCTGATAGACCGGGCGTCCGCAAGCTCAGTTAATGGGCACATGGTCGCATGCGCACATGGGCACATGAAATGCGGGTAGCCATTGTCGATCTCGGCACCAATACCTTCAACCTGCTGGTGGCGAAGCGGGATACGGAAGGCGTGTTGCGCGTGCTGTACAGCGAAGAGGCACCGGTTTTCCTGGGCAAGGGTGGCATTGAGAAAGGCCTGATCGCTTCGGATGCGTTCGACCGTGGGCTGATCGCCTTGGAGCGCTTTTCCGCTACAGCGAAAGAGCTTGGTGCGGAACGGATCTCGGGCTTCGGAACCTCGGCCCTTCGCAACGCACGGAACGCACCGGTCTTCGTGCGCGCTGCGAAAGTGCGCTTCGGCATCGACGTTCAGGTGATACCCGGAGAAGAGGAGGCTGCGCTGATCCTCGAAGGCGTGCGGCAGGCCGTCCCCTTCACCACCAAGCCCATGTTGGTGATGGACATCGGTGGCGGAAGTATCGAGTTCATTCTGGCCACGAACAAGGCCTTGATGTGGAAACGGAGTTTTGAACTGGGCGTCACCCGCCTGCGGGAACGTTTCCCAGGAACCGACCCGCTGTCGTTGGAAGACCAATTGCGCATCGGCGAGCACCTCGATTTCCACCTGGAGCCGCTGTGGGCCTTGATGGACCGCCATTGGCCCACCACCCTGGTCGGCAGTGCCGGATCCTTCGACACGCTGGCCGCCATGATCGCTGGCTCGGAAGGACGGGTGCTCGCCGACGGGGAGATCACGTTACCGTTCACCCATGTCGCGTTCGATGCCTTGAAGGACCGCTTGATGGGGATGGACCGTGGGGAAAGGCTGCTGGAGCCCGGCCTACCTGAACATCG
>JADZGG010000284.1 GCA_020854015.1 Flavobacteriales bacterium | reverse complement strand
GTCGCTGTTGGCATAAGTGATTGCGGGCAGGTCCTTGGCATCGACCTTGATCAGGGCCAGGTCCGTGCTGGGGTCGCGTCCGATCACCTTCGCCTCGAACTGGCGCTTGTCGTTGAGGTGCACCTGGATCTTGTCGGCCCCTTCAACCACGTGATTGTTCGTCACGATGAACCCGTCATCGGAAATTATGACCCCGCTTCCCGCGCCACGCATGGGTTGAGGGGCAGGAGCGCGGTATCCCCAGAAGAACTGGGCGAAGGGGTCGGACTGCTGCACCATGGCCTCCGTGGTCACGTGCACTACCGCGTTCACCGTTCGTTCCGCAGCGTCCGTGAAATCAGGAGCGGCCACGATGGTACCCCAGGGGCCGAGAAGATTGACGAAGCGGGCCTGTGGTGAGGTGGTCGATGAAGATGCCACCGTGTTCTCCAACGGTCGCGAAGTGGCCAAATAGCGTTCATGGATGCCCAAGGCCAGCAATCCGCCAGCCAGTCCAACGGCGAGGTAGCTTAATGTGCGTTTCATGGTCTAAAGCTTATTCTGGTCCGGCTCTGCGAAGGGCGTGCCGTTCACCCAAAACAACGGCGAGGCTGACGCGATGTTCCTTGAAGGCCTGTTAAGATCTGTTGATCGTCAGTAGCGCTGACAAGCTGTCCCGGTGTTGCTGCCAGCGCCTAGGATTGCATCTTTGCGCCATGCTCCACTTCGCGAAGCTGGAAGGTACCGGGAACGACTTCATTCTGATCAACGATCAGGATGCCAAGTTCCCTTCCGGGGACCTGGCCTTGGTGCGCCGCCTGTGCGACCGCCATTTCGGGGTGGGGAGCGACGGGCTGATCCTTGTGCAAGCTCCGAAGGAAGTGGGGACCGACTTCCACATGGAGTTCTTCAATCCGGACGGGTCCAAGAGCTTCTGCGGGAATGGGAGTCGTTGTGCCTACGTTTTCTGGTGCAGGATCGAAGGCTGTACGGAACCGGCCCGGTTCACGGCCATTGATGGTGTGCATGCCGCTGAATGGCAGAACGGTCTAGTGCGGATCGCCATGCGTGATGTCACCTCGGTCGAACGCATCGATGAACGCACCGATCGCATCCATACCGGTTCACCCCACTTGGTCGTCTGGGTGGATGATCCCGAGCGGATCGACCTGATGGCCGAGGCGCGTTCCATTCGCTACAGCCCGCTCTACGAGAAGGAAGGGATCAATGTGAATTTCATCCGCTGGCACGAAGGCCATCTGGAGATGCGGACCTACGAGCGAGGTGTGGAGGCTGAGACCCTGAGCTGCGGAACGGGTGTGACCGCTGCTGCACTATCCGCGATGCAGCGCGGCATGGTGCAGGCTTCGTGCGAGGTGTTCACGCGCGGGGGACGATTGCGCGTGGAGGCGGGATCCCCAACGCAGGGCCTGTTCACAGGTGTCCACTTAAGCGGTCCAGTGGGTGAGGTCTTCACTGGCACCATTCACCTGTAGGTCGGAATGAAGCGTTGGAAGATCATCGTTCTGGTCGTGTTGGTCCTCGGCCTTCTCGCAGGCGGGTTGGGCTACCGGAGCTGGCGGACCATTTTCGGCAAAGGGCCGGAGCTTCCCAATGATGAACGGGTCCTATTGATCCCGACCGGAGCCACCTTCGACCAGGTGTTGGACAGCTTGGAAGTGGCCGGTATGGTGAAGGATGTAGCGACTTTCCGCTGGCTGGCGAAGCGCAAGAATTACGTCTCCAAAGTGAAACCCGGCCGTTACCGGATCACTGAAGGAACAAGCCTGAACGCCTTGTTGAACCGACTGCGCAGTGGAGAGCAGGACCCCGTTAGGGTCACCTTCACCAATATTCGGACGTTGCCGCAGTTGGCCGGCCAAGTGGCGAAGTATTTGGAGGTCGACTCCATTACCATGATCAAAGCCATGCGTGATCCGGCCAACGTTGAACGACTGGGTTTCAAGCCGGAGACCGTGATCAGTCTGTTCATTCCGAACACCTACGATGTGTGGTGGACCGAGAACCCTTCGGCCTTCCTGGAGCGGATGGCGCGGGAGTACAAGCGTTTCTGGACCGAGGAGCGGAAAGCGTTGGCAAAGGGCTTGGGCATGTCCCAAAGTGAAGTGAGCACACTGGCCAGTATTGTACAAGCTGAGACCGCGAAACGGGACGAGGCACCCATCATCGCTGGCGTTTACTTGAACCGGTTGCGGATCGGAATGCCATTACAGGCGGATCCCACCTTGAAGTTCGCCCTTGGCCTTGACAGCCTCAGCCGGATACTCACGACGGACATGCAGGTGGATTCGCCTTACAATACGTACACCCATGCTGGCCTGCCTCCGGGACCCATAAACATGCCGGAACCAGGGTTCATCGATGCTGTATTGAAAGCGCAGAAGCACGATTACCTCTACTTCTGTGCGCGGGAGACCTTGGATGGTTATAGCAACTTCGCCAAGAGCTACGAGCAGCACTTGGTGAACGCCCGGCGCTACCAAAAGGCCTTGAACGACCGCGGCATTTACCGTTGAGCTGTTGAAACCTCATTGACGCGGATGACCTGGCCTGTGGACATGCGTCTAGATTCGCGGCTGCAAAGCAGTAACACCATGACCAAGATCAAGTTCGGCACCGACGGCTGGCGTGCCATCATCGCAGAGGAGTTCACCGTGGACAACGTGGCTCGTGTGACCGTTGCCTCCGGCAATTGGGTGAAGCAGCGCTTCCCGAAGGATCCGGCCATTGTGGTTGGTCATGACTGTCGATTCGCCGGTGAGCTTTTCGCGCAGACCACGGCGAAAGTGTTCATTTCACAAGGCATTAAGGTCTACTTGGCCAAGGGTTTCGTGAGCACGCCAATGGTGTCCCTCGGAGCGTTGCGGCTGAAGGCCAGCTTGGGTGTTATCCTCACGGCCAGCCACAACCCGCCGAGCTACAATGGCTACAAGCTGAAAGGGCACTACGGCGGCCCCTTGATCCCGGAACATGTGCAGGAGGTGGAGGACATGATCCCCGCCGTACATGGGTTGGACCTTGCTTCCATCGACTTGAAGAAAGCTGAGAAAGTGGGGCTTCTCGAATACGTGGACCTGGAGACGATGTATGTGGAACACGTGGAGAGGAACTTCGACCTCGAAGCGATCCGCAAGAGCGGCCTGCGTCTCGGCTATGATGCCATGTACGGTGCCGGGCAGAACGTGATCCCGCGCATCTTGCCAGCCACCACGCTCCTTCATTGCGTCAACGATCCCTCCTTCAAGGGGCAGGCACCCGAGCCGATCCACAAGAACCTCATCGAGTTCAGTCAGTTGATCAAGAAGGGCGGGATCGATTGCGGGTTGGCCACCGACGGGGATGCCGACCGGATCGGGTTGTACAACAGCAAAGGAGAGTTCGTCGATTCACACCACATCATCCTCTTGCTGATCCACTACTTGGTGAAGTACAAGAAGTTCAGTGGCAAGGTGGTGGTGGCCGTGAGCACTACGCCGAAAGTGGAGAAGATGTGCAAGCACTACGGTTTGGAGTACCAGGTGGTGAAGATCGGCTTCAAGTGGATCTGCGGCATCATGATCAACGAGGATGTGCTGCTGGGCGGTGAGGAGAGCGGTGGCATCGCGATCAAGGGGCACATTCCCGAGCGCGACGGCATCTGGATGGGTCTCACCATCTGGGAGTACATGGCGAAGAGCGGCAAGAAGCTCGAGGAACTGATCGAAGAGGTGTATGCCATCGTCGGTGCCTTCAGCTACGATCGCAGTGACCTGCACATCACTGAAGCGCTCAAGCAGGAGGTGTTGGCCAAGTGCAGCAGCGGGTCCTTGACCAAGTTCGGTGATCTGGAAGTGCGCCGTTTGGAGACCATCGACGGCTGGAAGTACCACTTCGACGACGACCAGTGGCTGATGATCCGTGCCAGTGGCACCGAGCCTGTGCTTCGAACGTACGCGGAAAGCAGCAGCTTGGAGAATGCGCACAAGATCCTTGCGGCCTGTAAGTCCGCGATCGGTGCCTAACGCTTGATGAAGGGCACGCGGTCCAGGATGGCGCTTTGAGCATCCAATAGTTGCACCGTGTAGCGTCCACTGGCCAGTCCGTTCAAGGATAGGGTCATGGGTGTGCCAACTTCGGTCAGATTGAGTTGTTGGTCGAGCACGATGCGGCCAAGACCATCAATCACCGTGACGCGCCGAACTCCGACAAGGGAAGTAGCGGAAAGCGTGACGGCATCATCCGCTGGGTCCGGATAGAGGACCACCTCGGAGCCGCGAGTGATCGCGATCAGGGGCGAACGTTCACTTTCACCATCGCGGTCCACCATGTTCAATTGATAATATACCGTACCGCTGGGGGGGAAGGGGTCGTTGAACAAATAGGACAGCATCGTCTGGCTCGCACCTGCAGCTGGGAGTTGTCCGATCAACTCGTGGTCCACTCCGTTCCGCGACCGAAACACGTCAAAGCGCTCGCTATTGTCCTCCGTGGCGGTGGTCCAATGCAGTACGTTCTCCCTTCCTTCGGGCCAACCGGTGAACTCCACCAGTTCAATGGGGAGCACGCCGATGTCGCCGACGCTGTTGGCATAGCCATAGAACCACCTGCTGAACCGTTGACCCGTGATCAACTTGGCCATGTCGTACTCCACGCGTACCCGCCATTTGTAGCGCAGCACACCGGGGAATTTGTAGATGAGCTGCTTGATCTCGACCCCGGCAACGGGCAGCGTGGTCCACGCAGCGCTGGTCCCGGTGCTTAAGAGACTGTTGGTGATGGGTGCTCCGGTGAAGGGCTGGCCTTCGAAGACGACCTCCCACTTCAACTTGGTGCGACAACGATGAATGGGGCTGCGGGCCCTATGCCCGATACCGAAATAGTCCGGTTGGGAGAAGTCCATGCCGTTGGTGCTCAATGGTGTCACCAGGTCAGCGTCGTACTGCCGTGTGATCCTCCCAAGGGAGCGTGCGCTATTCCCTCTGAACCAGTATGCCCCGCCTTCGCTCGAAAGTGAGGGTGCTGCATTGGGAGCGCCGATAAGCACATCACTGTATCCATCTCCATCCAGGTCCCCGCCACCACTGACCGCTGAGCCGAACTCATAGCCGGTAAAATTGGGCTGAAGAATATCCACCACTGCACTGCTGTTGCCGGTCGGGCTGCCCCGGAACACGTAGGCTAGGCCTTCATCCAATTCTCCGGATTCACCCAAGGATGAGCCTACGACGACATCGGCATAGCCATCGCCGTTCACATCCCCTGCCTCTGCGACGGAACGACCTAAGGCGCCGCCAGCGATGTTGCGTTGCAACGTGTTCGTCGCCACGGCCACCGTTCCACTGGCCGAGCCATTGAACATGAAGGCCGCACCTTCATCGGTCTCGGCCACAGCACTTTCCCATTGGTCGGCCCCGATGATAACTTCGGAGTATCCATCGCCGTTGACATCGCCCGCACCTGCAACACTGACACCGAAATTCGCACCGGCCACGTTGACCTCCAACTGACGTAGAAAAGGTGTAACGACCCCCGTCGTGGAGCCTAAGTAAACGAACGCCAATCCTTCCAAGGCCTGCCCGTTCGTACCGGACCGGGCTCCAACGACCACGTCACTGTATCCATCGCCGTTCACATCACCGGCGGTGTGCACCGAGCATCCGAACAGGTTGCTTGAGGGGGCCACTGCCAGGGTGCTCACTGGAACGCTGTTCAAGCCCGAGAAAGCCCC
>JADZGG010000283.1 GCA_020854015.1 Flavobacteriales bacterium | reverse complement strand
GAAGCCCGGGTTCACGCTCATGACAAGCACCAGGTCGAGGTCGGCGATGATGTCCTCCAAGCTGCTCACCGGGGTGTGCGGGTTGATCGACACGCCTGCTTTCATACCTGCGGCCTTGATGGCTTGTACAGTGCGATGCAGGTGACGACAGGCTTCCTGGTGGACGGTGAGGATATCCGCCCCAGCGTCACTGAACACGTTGATGAAGGGATCGGGGTCCACGATCATCAGGTGTGTGTCGAAGACCTTCTGCGTGAGCTTGCGGATGCTGCGGATCACCGGCACCCCGAAGCTGATGTTGGGCACGAACACGCCGTCCATCACGTCCAGGTGCAGCCAAGGGGCTGGGCTTTCGTCAACGAGCTTCACAGCGCTCGTAAGGTCAGCGAAGTCCGCAGAGAGCAGGGAGGGAGCGATGATGTGTGCCATGCGACGGCGAAGGTAGCCCTCCATGCGAAAGGGCCCCCATCGCTGGAGGCCCTTCCTATGGTGTATGTCAGGTGGTTCAACCGAGGTAGGCGCGCAGCACGCGGCTGCGGCTCGTATGCTTCAGGCGGCGGATGGCCTTCTCCTTGATCTGGCGAACACGTTCGCGTGTCAGGTCGAACTTCTGTCCGATCTCCTCCAAGGTGTGGGGCTGGTTGCCGGCCAGACCGAAGTACAGGCGCACAACGTCGGCCTCGCGGGGGCTGAGGGCGTCCAGGCTGCGCTCGATCTCTGTGCGCAGGATTTCCGTCATCAGGCTCTCCTCCGGATCCGGCATGTCGTTGTTCTTCATCACGTCCAGCATGGTGCCGCTGTCCCCGTCGTCGCGCAGGGGGGCGTCCATGCTCACGTGTTTGGCGCTGTTGTTCAGGCTGGTCTTCACCTCTTCGAGGGTCATCTCCAGCAGCTCGGCCAGCTCGTGTGCGGTGGGTGGACGTTCGTGTTCCTGCTCCAGCTTCGCGAAGGCCTTGTTGATGCGGTTGATGGAGCCGATCTTGTTCAAGGGCAAGCGCACGATGCGCGCCTGTTCGGCCAGGCTCTGCAGGATCTGCTGGCGGATCCACCACACGGCATAGCTGATGAACTTGAAGCCGCGCGTTTCATCGAAGCGTCCGGCGGCCTTGATCAGGCCCAGGTTGCCCTCGCTGATCAGATCGGGCAGCGTAAGGCCTTGACCTTGGTACTGCTTGGCCACCGACACCACGAAGCGCAGGTTCGCCTTGCACAGCGCTTCCAATGCGTCGTTGTCGCCTGCCTTGATCTTGCGTGCCAGTTCCACCTCCTCTTGGGCGGTGATCAACTTCACTTTGCCGATCTCGGTCAAGTACTTGTCCAGCGACGGAGTGTCGCGGTTCGTGACCTGCTTGGAGATCTTCAACTGCCTCATACGTGCCATGTCGGGAGAAGGGGATTTTGCGAAGAGCTCTCCGTTGAACGGCAAGGTGGCCGCAGTGGTTACGGCATCAGGTGAAATGAGCTGCTTGTGCTTTGGTGCTGGCGGAAAAGAAGAAGGCCGCCCATCGGGCGGCCTTCCTTTCGTTCAGTTCTCAGGTCCTAGTTCTGGCTGGGGCCTTGGTCTCCACCGTGGTCGCGGCGCGGGCGGTCGTCACGACGTGGGCGGTCATCGCGGCGGGGACGGTCGTCCCGGTCGCGGCGCTCACGACGTTCTCCACCTTCCATCGCGGGCTCGCGCTCCACGTAGCCTTCCGGCTTCGGCAGCAGTACGCGGCGGCTCAGCTTCAGCTTGCCGGTGCGGGGGTCCTTGCCCACCACTTGGAAGTCGATCATCTCACCTTCCTTCAGCACGTCCTCCACGCGGTCGATGCGCTTCCAGTCGAGTTCGCTGACATGCAGCAGGCCGTCGGTACCTGGGAAGATCTCCACGAAGGCGCCGTATGGCATGATGGTCTTCACCTTGCCGCGGTAGTTCACACCGATGTCGGCCTGGGGCGGGAAGGCGATCGCCTTCACGCGTGCCACGGCAGCGTCGATGCTGGCCTTGTTCTCGCTGGAGATCTCCACGACGCCACGACCTTCCACCTCGTCGATGCTGATGGTGGCGCCGGTCTCGGCCTGGATCTCCTGGATCACGCGGCCACCAGGACCGATGATGGGTCCGATGCTCTCTTTCGGAACCTCGAAGGTGATGATGCGGGGTGCATGGGGCTTGTAGTCCTCACGCGGCTTGTCCAGTGTCTTGAGCATTTCGCCCAGGATGTGCAAGCGGCCTTGGCGGGCCTGTTCGAGGGCCTGCGCCAGTACTTCGTAGGGGAGGCCGTCCACCTTCATGTCCATCTGCGTGGCCGTGATGCCTTTGGCCGTACCGCAGATCTTGAAGTCCATGTCGCCCAGGAAGTCCTCGTCACCAAGGATATCGCTGAGGATCGCGTGGCGCTTGCCGTCGCTGATCATGCCCATGGCGATACCGCTCACAGGGGCTGTGATCTTGATACCGGCATCCATCAGAGCCAGGGTGCCGGAGCACACCGTGGCCATGGAGCTGGAACCGTTGCTCTCAAGGATATCGCAGTTCAGGCGGATGGTGTAGGGGTTCTCCGGTGCTCCGGGGATCACTGGCTTCAGAGCGCGCAGCGCCAGGTTGCCATGGCCCACTTCACGACGGCCAGGGCCGCGAATGGGCTTCACCTCACCCGTGCTGAAGCTGGGGAAGTTGTAGTGCAGCATGAAGTTCTCGCTGCCCTTGCGCACCGCGGTGTCGATGGTCTGTTCGTCCAGCGAACTGCCCAGCGTCACCAGGTTGATGGCCTGGGTCTCACCACGTGTGAAAATGGCGCTTCCGTGTGTTCCGGGAAGCACGTCCACTTCGCTCCAGATGGGGCGGATCTCGGTGGTCTTGCGACCGTCGAGGCGCTTGCCATGGTCAAGGCACACGTTGCGTACGGCCTTCTTCTGGGTCTTCTTGAAGAAACGGCCCAGCATGGCCTTGTCGGCCTTCTGCTCATCGGTGAGGGTGGCCAGGCAGGCCTCCTTCACAGCGGCGAAGTTGGCACCGCGCTCCTCCTTGCTGCTGGGGGCCATGGCCAGATCATAGTACTTCTGGTAGCAGAAGTCGTGGATCAGCTGACCGACAACGGCGTCGTTGTTCTCGTGGTTGTATGTGCGCTTGGTCTGGCTCTTGGCAACAGCCGCGCTGAGCTCATTGAGCACGCGGCACTGCACCTTGATCACATCGTGCGCCAGCTTGATGGCTTCGATCATGTCCGCCTCCTGCACTTCTTTCATCTCGCCTTCCACCATCAGGATGTCCGTGGCGGTGGCTGCCACGATCAGGTCCATGTCGGCGTTGGGGATCTCGGAGAATTCCGGGTTGATCACGAACCGGCCGTTGATGCGGGCCACGCGCACTTCGCTCACAGGGCCACCGAACGGGATGTCGCTCACCGCCAGTGCGGCTGCGGCCGCCAGGCAGGCCAGTGCGTCGGAGGGGTTCTTCTTGTCGCTGCTCATCAGGGACACCACCACTTGGGTGTCGCCGTGGAAGTCATCCGGGAAGAGCGGGCGCAGGGCGCGGTCCACCAGGCGGCTGGTGAGCACCTCATGGTCGCTGGGACGTGCTTCGCGCTTGAAGAAGCCGCCAGGGAAACGTCCGGCAGCGCTGAATTTCTCGCGGTATTCCACCTGCAGGGGCAGGAAGTCGATGCCCTCGCGGGCCTCTTTGGTGGCCACCACCGTGCCAAGCAGGATGGTGTCGCCCATGCGTACGGTCACTGAACCGTCGGCCTGTTTCGCAAGCACGCCGGTCTCGATCGTGATGTTGCGGCCATCGCCCAGGTCGATGGTCTTGGTAATTCCTTGTGGTCTCATCTTCTTGTTCTTCTTTTTTCCTCTTGTTGCCTACCTGATGGCCCCGATGTCCATCGGAACCTGTTTTATGTGAAATGGGCGACCGTTCCTCACGATCGCCCCTTTATCGTTCAGTATGTACTGCGGTGCGACCACACGTTGGTGGCACGTACCGTTCTATTTACGCAGACCCAGCTCAGCGATGATCGCACGGTAGCGGGTGATGTCGGTGTTCTTCAGGTAGTTGAGCAATTGCTTGCGCTTGCCTACCATGTCCACGAGGGAAGCCGTCGTCGCGTGGTCCTTCTTGTTCAGCTTCAAGTGCTCGGTCAAGTGCTCGATGCGCTTGGTGAACATCGCGATCTGGCCCTCCGAGTTACCGGTGTTGGTCTCAGTACCGCCGTGCTTTTTGAAAAGCTCCTTCTTGGACTCCTTGGTCAGTTGCATGGGATCGGCATCTTTTCGATCAGGCGGCAAATGTAGACCTTTTTCCCACGCGCGCCACAAATGCCGGCAGAACAGGCCTAATGCGCCTAATTCTTGAACATCTTGAACAGCGAGCTTAAAGTGGCTTTGAGCTGCCTGCGGTCAACGATCTTGTCCAGAAAGCCATGTTCCAGCACGAATTCGCTGGTCTGGAAGCCATCTGGAAGGTCTCTGCCGATGGTCTCCCGCACCACCCGGGGGCCGGCGAAAGCGATCAGAGCCTTGGGTTCCGCGAGGTTCAGGTCGCCCAACATGGCGAAGCTGGCCGTGACGCCGCCGGTGGTGGGGTCGGTGAGGATGCTGATGTAGGGAATGCCCTTTTTGGATAGCAGGCTGAGCTTGGCGCTCGTCTTGGCCCTCTGCATCAGGCTGAAACCGGCCTCCATCATGCGGGCGCCACCGCTTTTACTGATGATGATGAAGGGGCATTTCTTCTTCAGGGCCACATCGGCCGCTTGGGCGATCTTCTCGCCCACCACGCTCCCCATGCTGCCGCCGATGAATCGGAAGTCCATGCAGGCGATCACAGCCAAATGACCGTCGATCTTGCCTTCTGCGGCCCGCAGGGCATCGTTCAAGCCGGTGTCCTTGCGGGTTTTGGCCAGACGGTCCACGTAACGCTTGGTATCCTCGAACTGCAGAGGGTCCCCAGCGATCAGATCAGCGGCGATCTCCTTGAATTTCTGATCGTCGAACAGGATGGCGAAGTACTCCTCGCTGCCGATCTTGTCGTGGTAGCTGCATTTCGAGCAGACCCAGAGGTTGTTCTCGTGGTCCTCCGAGGTCATGATCTCGGAGCACTCGGGGCACTTGTACCAGAGTCCCTCGGGGGTCTCCTTCTTCTCCTCGGTGGAGGTGGTGATGCCTTCCTTGACGCGTGTGAACCAACCCATGGTGATCGTTCGGTAGGACGAAGGTGGTGAAAGGGGTGGCAAGTTTACAAGTAACGAGCGGCGAGTGGGCCTGCCGCTCGCCGCTCATACCGGTCAGCTATGAAGATCAGGCGATGGTGACGCCCTTGTCGAGATACACGTCCTGGATCGCGTTCAACAGGGCCACTCCTTCGTTCATGGGGCGTTGGAAGGCTTTGCGGCCGCTGATCAGGCCTTGCCCGCCTGCCCGCTTGTTGATCACGGCGGTCCTCACCGCCTCGGCCATGTCACTGGCACCGCTGCTGGCACCACCACTGTTGATGAGGCCGATGCGGCCCATGTAGCAATTGGCCACTTGGTAGCGGCATAGATCGATCGGGTTGTCGCTGCTCAGGTCGCTATAGACCTTCGTGTGCGTTTTTCCGTAGCCATTGAGAGCGTTGTAGCCGCCGTTGCTTTCGGGAAGCTTCTGCTTGATGATATCGGCCTGGATGGTGACGCCCAAGTGGTTGGCCTGCCCGGTGAGGTCGGCTGCGGTGTGGGAGTCCTTGCCGTCCACCTTGAAACCGGGGTTACGCAGGTAACACCAGAGGATGGTGGCCATGCCCAGTTCATGAGCGTGCTGGAAAGCCTCTGCGACCTCCGTGATCTGGCGGGTGCTCTCGTCACTACCGAAGTAGATGGTGGCACCCACGGCGGCCGCTCCCATTTCCCATGCGCTCTCCACGGTACCGAACATCACTTGGTCGAACTTGTTCGGGTAGGTCATCAGCTCATTGTGATTGATCTTCACAATGAAAGGGATCTTGTGGGCGTACTTGCGGGCCACGCTACCGAGCACGCCATAGGTGCTGGCCACGGCGTTGCAGCCACCCTCGAGCGCCAGCTGCACGATCTTCTCACTATCGAAGTAGATGGGATTCGGGGCGAAGCTGGTGCCTGCGCTGTGCTCGATGCCTTGGTCCACCGGCAGAATGCTCATGTACCCCGTGTTGGCAAGACGTCCATGACCATAGAGGGCCTGCAGGTTCCTCAGGACCTGGGGGCTGCGATTGCTGCCAATGAACATGCGGTCCACGAAATCAGGGCCGGGGAGATGAAGGTTGGTCCGGTCAATGGTGGTGCAGGTGTGCCCGAGGAGGCTGGCCGCATCGTTACCGAGGAGTTCTTCGATCTTACCGGTCTTGAGGGTCTGCATGGAAGCTGTTTTTCGAACTGGTCGGCAAAACTAAGCAAAGCGGGCAGGGGAGGTCCAGCCTTATCGCCAGCCTTCCGCTAGAAGGGATAACCGATGCCCAGGTTCAGGTTGAGCACGCGCCCAAGCTGGCTGGTGGCGTCCGACCGCTGGAAGAGCCAACGCTGTCCCTCGGGCTGTCCTGGATCCTTCATCTGGGCCGCTAGGTCGAATCGGACCAGGAAGAAGTCGAAGTTCAGGCGGGCTCCGATACCCGATCCAACAGCAAGTTCCTTCAATAGGTCCCGTGTTTCGAAGACACTTCCAGGTTTCGCCGGATTCTCGCGGAGCGTCCAGATGTTGCCGACATCCACGAACAAGGCACCTTCCAAATAGCCGATCAGCTTGAAACGGTACTCCGCGTTCGCTTCAATGTGCATGTCGCCGATGCGGTCGTAGCTGACCGGTGCGTTGTAGGAGCCCGGGCCCAGCGTTC
>JADZGG010000282.1 GCA_020854015.1 Flavobacteriales bacterium | reverse complement strand
GAACCGAACACCGTCGGGCAGAGGTCTTGCGCATTGCAGATCCCGTCGCCATCGGTATCAGGTAGCGCGGTGAACACACATGACCCGTTCAAGCACTGGTCGCTGGTGCACGGGTTGTTATCGTTGCAGATCACAAGCGCACCAATGCACTGGCAGCTCGCGTTCCACAGGTCGTTCGTGGTACAGCTGTTGCCATCGTTGCAACCCGTGCCCGGAAGTGCGGTTCCTCCGGGCACACCGGCGCAGTCAAGCAACAGACCGAGGCACTGACACGAAGCGTTCCATGCGTCGTTCGCTGTGTTGGCGTTGCCATCGTTGCAGGCTGTGCCAGGAAGTGCACCACCTCCAATAACACCCAAGCAATCCGTTTGAGCACCACCCATCACCAGCGTGCCGAAGACCCCAAGACTGAGGTTGTAGTAGGAACCACTATAACCTTGTTCCAACTTGAGCGCACGCACCATATAACGAACATTGCCGCTCAGCCCCGTCGTATTGTCCACGAAGCTCGTGCCTGTAACAGCTGAAGTGGTGCGTCGGTCCCAGTTCTGTGTGACGGTGTTGAAGCGGTAAACATGGTAGCCCAGCACCGACTCCCATGAAGCGGTCCAAGCGATGTTCGCTGTGGTAGTGGTCAGTGCTGTGCAAGTAACATTGCTCGGTGGCGCCACGATGTGCATTCGCAAGCTCGGATCGCCCATCAACGTGATGTGCACGCGACCATTGCTCGGATTCGCCAGCGTGTAAAGGGAGCTGCCGTTATTCTGGGTCAGAACCGTGGAATAGCCGATGGTCTCCCCCAGACCCATGTGGTGGAAGAACCAGTTAGGGTAACCCGCCCAGAAATTGGTCAGGGTGGTCCCGGAGGCCAGCGAGGACCTCATAAAGTTGTTCTGGCAATCGAAGTCACCGAAATAGCTGCCGAAGAGGATCGTGAAAACGCTCTGAAGGTTTCCGTTGACAAAGTCCGTGGTGTTCCCCACTCCTACTGCGTTATCCCACCAGCCACCACCGCACCCGTAGCTCCAGAGGTAGCTCTGGCCGGTCATGCCGGTCACATAGTCACCAGCGGCCACGTTGTTAGGCCCCACCAACGGACCAAAGCCGCGCCATGCGCTTTGCGAGAAGGCATCGATGTACCCGGTGAAGTTGTCATCCACCAAGCCCCGCACCTGCGCCGTGAAGTTCTTGACCTTCCAGTTGTGCAGCTTGCTCAGGTAGTTCCCAAGCAAGGTGGTCTCGCTCTGGCTGAAGGCGGGCAGATTGAACATGTCCACCCGACCGACCGCGAGTTCCACCGCGCTAGGGAAAGTGCTCTGGTCGTACTTGCCGTCCCCGATGATGTTCGTGTTCCGCAGGTCGATCTGCGTACCGGAACTGTTCACACTGTTGTCCGTCCAGTTGCCGTTCACGTCCCCATAAAAACCATCCGCGGCCCAGGCCCCATAGTGCTCGCCATGCCCATCGGGCGCAAGGTTCCCCGAATAAGGCACTGGAACATGTCCAACAAGGAACACGGCTTTCACGTTCGTTGGATCAGCGTTGTACGCGTTCACGATGATCGCCTTGATGCTCGGAACGCTGGCCGTGCGGCTCACATCGCTCCTCAGCACCTTCCATCCATCACCTTCCAGATCGGTCTGCAACTGGGTCAGTTGGGCCGCAAGCGAGGACGAGAACGTGTTGTCAACGAGCAGCAGCAGCTTGCCACGTGCTTCCACCATATCCAAGTTGATGCCAGCGTTCACATAGCCGTAGCCCTGTCCATAACCCGTGGTGCTGCGGACCACTTTGTACTCATAGCTTGTGTTGAGCGCGGCCGTGTTATCAGTCCACGAATTGTTGGTGCCCGCAACATTGGCCAATACACTTCCCCAACTGGTCGCGGTCTTCAGTTTCCGGTAGATCTGATAGCCGGTCACCGTTGGATAGGTGAGCCAATTCAGTGTGATGCTGGCAGGGGACGCGGAGACCGTGGCCCACATCTGTACGCTCCGGTCCTGCCCATAGGTCTGGGCTTGCAGAGTCCGCCCAAGGGTGAGCAGGACGAGCAAAAGGAGGACGATACGGCGATTCATTGAGAGGCAGAAAGGGCGGCAAAAGTAACCCGAAGTTCGCGCGGGCACCCTCGTGCGCGTGCGCCGGACTGAACTTTCGCCCCTGGATGTGGGGACCAGCCCGTCCAAATCAACGACGAATCGGTAATTTCAACCCATGGACTTGGATAAATCGGCATGCAGCCCGCACCCGGAGCTACCTCGGAGCTTCAACTTTGCTGTCTGCGGAAACCATGCCCGGATCATCCGCGTTGAATGCCTTAACACGACCGTTGAGGAAGAGTGTGTCAGGTACATGCCGGGATGCACTCTTTTTCACTTCAGTTGACCTGCCGTACCCTATGACCTTCTCCCGACCGAAAGGAACGCGCTCTGTCATCGACCTACTTGAATTGCAACAAAACCCATCACGTCCAGCGCTGATGGGGGAGAGTGGCATATTCTCGTACGCGGATCTTGACCGTCGCTCTCGTTGTCTCGCGAGCGTTCTACACCGATCGGGAGCCGGACCGGACCCGACCATCTGTCTTTGCCTCGACCGTTCCCCCGAACTCATAATCTCAGTGCTCGGCATCGTTCTGGCTGGTGCCGCTTACGTACCCATCGACCCCACCTATCCCGCCGAGCGTATCGCTGGCATGTTGGAGGATGCCAAGCCGCCTGTGGTGGTCACCAGCAAAGCTTACCAGCACCTGTTCAAAGGCACGGCAGCTAAAGTGCTCTTGATCGAGGACATCGACCTCACCAACGGACCTTCCTTCGAAGGGGCCTCTCCAGCTTCGGCCGAGAACTTGCTCTACGTGCTCTTCACCAGCGGCAGCACCGGCAGGCCCAAGGGCGTGGCCATGCACCATGCGCCGCTCACCAACCTGATCCAGTGGCAACTGCGGACTTCGATCCTGAAGGAAGGCGATCGGACGCTGCAGTTCGCGCCCATCAGCTTCGACGTCAGCTTCCAGGAGATCTTCACCACGTTCGCCCAAGGCGGCACACTGGTGCTGATCACCGATGAGGACAGGCTCAACAGCACACAACTCCTGCGCAAGATCATCGCGCAGAAGATCAACCGCATCATCGTGCCCTTCGTGGCCTTGCAATACCTGGCCGAGGCCGTGGAGCGCACCGGCGAAGTGCCTTCTTCATTGAAAGAGGTCTTCACCAGCGGCGAGCAACTGAAGATCACGCCGGCCATTGCGAACCTCTTCAAGCAGCTGCCCGGATGCCGCTTCTGCAACCAGTACGGACCCACCGAAGGGCACGTGGTGAGCGAGCTCGAGTTGAAGGGCGATCCGAGCACCTGGCCTTCACTGCCGAACATCGGAAGCGCCATCGATCACGTGAAGCTTTACGTGCTCGATGAGCAAATGAAGCCGGTGCCGCAAGGCGATGAAGGCGAACTCTACCTCGGTGGTGCCTGCGTGGCTAAGGGTTACATCGGTCGTGACGACCTCACGGCCGAGCGTTTCCTCGTGGATCCGTTCATTCCCGGTGGTCGGCTGTACAAGACCGGCGACCGCGCCGCTGAACTATCGAACGGCGAGATCGATTACAAAGGCCGCATCGATGGCCAGGTGAAGGTGCGCGGATACCGCATCGAGCTGGGTGAAGTGGAAGTGGCCATGGAGAAGCATCCCGCGGTGGAGCAAGCCGTGGCCAATGTGCGCGAAGACCGTCCAGGATTGAAGCGCCTGATCGGGTACTACGTAGCGAAAAGCGAACTGAGCACCAACGACCTGCGCAAGCACCTCGCCTCCCTCCTGCCCGACTACATGCAGCCTTCCGCCTTTGTGGCCGTGAAGGAACTACCGCGCACGCCGAGCGGCAAGATCGATCGCAAGGCACTGCCTGCGCCAGATGTGAAACGACCGGACCTGGATGTGGCCTACGCTGCTCCTTCGACCGGCGCCCAAAAGACCCTCGCCAATGTGTGGGCCGATCTGCTCGGCATCGACCGTGTGGGCATCGACGACAACTTCTTCGACCTCGGCGGCAACTCGCTGTTGAGCATCCAAGCGGTGGGACCGTTGGAAGGCCACGGCCTGAAGCTGCCGATCGTGAAGCTCTATCAGCACCCGACCGTGCGCGCTTGTGCCGCATACCTGGAAGGAGATGCAGGCGCCATCGCTCCATCGGAGATGGCCAAGGCTCGTAAAGCCGCCGCAGGTGGTTCCAAAAAGGGTGACGTCGCCATCATCGGCATGAGCGGTCGTTTCCCGGGTGCGGAGAATGTGGAGCAGCTGTGGAAGAACCTGCTCGACAAAAAGAACAGCATCAGCACATGGACCGCGGACGAGCTCGACCCGAGCATCCCTGCGGAACTGCGCAACGACCCCGACTACGTGAAGGCGCGCGGTGTGATCACCGATGCGGACAAATTCGACCATGCCTTCTTCGGCGTGAACCCCAAGGTGGCCGCGCTGATGGATCCGCAGCAACGCGTGT
>JADZGG010000281.1 GCA_020854015.1 Flavobacteriales bacterium | reverse complement strand
GCCAAGGATACACGCGTCGCGGTATGCTACGTCCCTTGGGCGACATGGTGCGCGAAGGCAAGCTGAAGCACACGGATGTGGTGCTGAACGACGTGAAGGCCGCTGAAGGCTACGGGTATTACACGGCCTAGGCCGGATCGCTCGCTGATGCTGCGCTCCGAAGGGTTCCAGAAATACCTCAAGAACACCTCCTGGATGTTCATTGACCGGGTGGTGCGGCTCGGAGCCGTGCTGCTCACTGGTATCTATATGGCCCGTGTGCTGGGCGATGAGCGCTTCGGTCACCTCAATTACGCGAGCGGGTTCGTCGGCCTCTTCTTCACGCTTACGACCATGGGTCTCGATGAGATCGTAGTGCGTGACCTGGTACGCCATCCGGAGCGGCGCGATGAGCTGCTCGGTTCCGCCGCGTTCATGAAACTTCTCGGTGCACTCTTGCTCACCGTGCTCGTATTCATCGGCACGTTCGTGAACGGCATGGACGGATTCACGGTGGCCATGGTGATGGTGGTGGCTCTGGCGGAGGTGTTCAAACCACTATCGGTGATCGAGTACCACTTCCAGAGCCGGGTGGAAGGGCGGCTGGTGGCCCAAGTGAACATCGCGCAGACCATGGCCAGCGCGGGTTTCAAGGTGGCGCTCTGCGTGATGGACGCGCCCCTGATGTGGTTCGCCTGGTCGTATGTGATCGATCAGTTGGCGGCAGCGATCGGCTTCAAGATCGCTTACGCAAGCAGCGGGTTAAGCCTGCGCCAGTGGCGCGCCACACGAAAGATGCTGGCCCACCTGTTGCGCCAGTCTTGGCCATTGATCGTGTACGGGTTGGCCTTGCTGGTGCATGCACGTATCGACCAGGTCATGATCTTCGATGTGTTGAGCGACCGGATCGGGAAGGAAGCGGCGTATGCCGAAGTGGGTCAGTATTCCGTGGCCATGAAAATGATCGAAGCGCTCGGATTTCTGCCGGTGATCATTCAGAAGTCGTTGGCACCCGCCATCACCCGTGCCCGCATGGAGGACAAGCTCAAGTACCAGGACCGGCTGCTGAACCAGTACCGGCTCATGTTCCTGCTCTTCCTGGTCACCTCGATTCCCTTGTATTTCCTGGCGGAACCAGTGATCGTTCTGCTGTATGGTGAACCTTACCGGACGGCTGGAGGGTTGCTCTCCTTGTTCGCCATCCGTCTGTTCTTCACCAACATGGGCGTTGCGAAATCGAGCTTCATCACCAACGAGAGCCTTTTCAAGTACTCCTTGAGCACGGCCCTGGTAGGCGCGACCGTCAACATCGTCCTGAACTATTTCCTCATCCCCTCGTTCAAGTCCTCCGGCGCCATCATAGCCACCATCATCTCTTTCTTCGTGAGCACCTTCCTCATGGACCTGTTGTTCAAGGAAACGCGAGCGAACCTGAAGTGGATGTGCATGGGCATGCTCAGTTTCTGGAAGATCAACCGTGCCGTCTGACCCCGTGCATACCGACCGACATCTGATCCCGATCAAACCGGAGGCTCCTCCGGTCGGGACCTGCCCATCCTGTGGCGCAGGTGGGCTCCGTTCGCACGGCACTGTATTCCCAGGCATGCAAGTGCTGAGCGATCTGGAATGCACGTCCTGTGGGCTCCGCTTCTTCCGTGACCTGCCGCAAGGTTTCGCCATGGACCACCCGGTGACCATTGCCGCCGACGGCAACGTGATGGGGGGAGAGACCGTGCCGTTCTGGATCATGGAACCCTTTTTGAAGGGCTTCCGCCAGAGGAACGATGCGCCCATCAAGATCGAACGCCGCGTGTTCAAAGAGCACCGTCGGGTGATCGTGCTGAATACCCTGGACTTCCTCTACGGCCACGTGCTGCTGAAGCTGTACAACGCCCAGCACTACATGGACAAGTATCCGGACCTCGGTCTGGTGGTGGTGCTACCGCGGATGTACGAGTGGCTTATTCCGAAAGGTTGTGCCGAAGCCTGGATCGTGGACCTGCGTTTGGGGGGCATGCAAGGCTGGCACAACGCCTTCGACAGCTTTGTACAACAGCGTTTGGGCGATTATGACGAGGTCCAGTTGGGCAAAGGCTATTCGCACCCGGACTTCACGGAGGTCGACATTGAGCGTTTCACCGGCATCAAACCCTTCGACCTGGCCAACTTCACCACGGCACCCAAGCATGTCACCTTCGTGGCGCGCCAGGACAGGCTCTGGTACCGTTGGCCTCTCTTCAAGTTCGCGCACCGGGCGCTACGCAAGATCGGACTCGGCAACCTGCTGAACGGGTTGTTCGTTGCCGATCAGGAATGCCTCATCCGCCGTAGCATGGCACGCATCCGCCGCAGCCAGCCGGGCATCTCCTTCTCCATTGTTGGGCTGGGTGAAGCGCGCCATTACCCAGCGGATGTGAAGGATCTGCGCACGACGCGAATGGATGTTGCCGTGGAGCGGTCCTGGTGTGAGGCCTACGCGCAAAGTCAGGTGGTCGTGGGCGTGCATGGCAGTAACATGCTGCTGCCCACCGCGCTCGCCGCTGGCTGCGTGGAGATCCTGCCGCACGACCGGCAAGGGAACGTAGTGCAGGACATCAGTGTACGGTACAATGACCGCATGCAGCTGTTCTTGTACCGTTTCGTGGATGAATTCGCCCGGCCCGTCGATATCGACCGTCAGGTGTCCGCCATGTTCGATTACTTCAGCCTGTTCGAAAGGAACAACCGCATCAACATCTTCTGATCCGGGACATGACCGCGTTCACGCCCCCAGGCCCTCTCCGCATCCCCGTGCTCATCACGGCATTCACGCGCTACGATACCACGCGCGTGGTCATGGAGGCTGTAAGAAAGGCCCGGCCGCCGCGACTGTATTTCGCCTGTGACGGTCCTCGGAACGAAGCGGAGAAGGTCAAGACCGATCGAGTACGCTCGTTGGTGGAACTGGTGGACTGGCCCTGCGAACTACACACCCTGTTCCACGAGAAGAACAAGGGTTCCAAGTACGGCATGGCCGCCAACTTCACATGGTTCTTCGATCAAGAGCCTGAAGGTGTGATCCTGGAGGACGACATTGAGCCAGCACAGAGCTTCTTCTGGTTCGCGCAGGAACTGTTGGAGCGTTACCGGCATGATGAACGCATTTGGGCGATCATCGGTAACAATCTTTCGACCGAAGGGGTGGAGAAGTCCCCTGAAGGCTATTGGTACACTGCGCACGGCTACGGCGCCTATTGGGGTTGGGCCGGTTGGAAGCGTTCCTGGGACCGCTTCGATATCGACATGAAGGCCTGGCCGGAAATGCGCGATAGTGACGAGTTCAACGCGTTCTTCCTGAGCCAGGGCGAACGTAGCGAAGTGCGTGAACTGTTCGAGCATACGTGGGACCTGACCATTCCCACGGCGTGGGACTACCAATTCGACCTGGCCAAGATCCGGGCCGGTGCCGTGAACATTCTGCCGAACGTGAACCTCTGCCGCAACATAGGATTCGGGGAAGGTGGGACCCACACCGTGAGCTCCAAGGATCCACGGAACCAATCGTACCTTCACGAGGCTGCGTTCCCTTTGGTGGCGCCTGAGCAAGTGTCCATCGACCCCGATCGGGACCTCGCATACTTCAATGCCTACATACGCAGGCCGCTTTTCCGCCGCATCAAGAGCGCTGTGAAGGGTTTGTTGCCTGGGTCGCTCGACCGGGCCATTACGCCAGCACTTTCGAAGTTGCAACGGCGGCTGGGTCTGAGCTGAGCACCATCTTTGCGAGGCGACCGGACCCGGACCACCGTGACCCTGAAGAAGCACTCGCTCATCAATTTCCTCTTTCTGGTGGGCTTTCCGTGCTATGGCATCGGGAGCTACCTCTCCTTTAAAGTGAACTTCTCGGTCGGGGTCATCTTCGGGGTGGCGCCCTTCCTGGCCATTCTACTGTTCTATGCGATCGACATGATGTACCGCGGTCGCGTGGTGCGCATGGTGAACGGCAATTACGGTCTTGCGATGCTCTTCCTGAGCGCTACTGCCGCCGGATATTGGATCGCGTTGCGCAACGGCTACATGGGCCTCAACCCGGTGAACACTGCCAGTCAGAGCCTGGCGATGCTCATCCCTTTCAATGCGGCCGTTGTGGTGCAGATCTACAACCGGGGCAACGCGGAGTTCAACTACACCACATTGCTGCTGAAGAGCTTGGGGTTGCTCATGCTCATCAACGTCCTGGGCTTTGCTGCAGGTATGCATAACCTCGTGCACGGTTTCGAAGGCCGGTTGAGCCTCCCCTTCATGATGGGGATCTATGATGGAGCCCACCTGCTCGCCGTCATCAACCTCATGCTCATTTTCTACATGAGCGACTTCCGGAACAAGCCGATCACTACGGCGGTGATCTATGCGGCCTTCTTCATCTGCCTGGCGATGATGGCGAACATCAATTCGCGCTTGTCGATCATGATCTTCTTTGCGTTGATCGTGCTTTTCCTCACTCGGGCGATCAAGGCGGTCAAGGGTCTGTTCAGCATTTCGATCTTCACCATGCCTTTGCTGATGTCGTTCTCGCTGCTGGTGTACGAGATCCTTACACTGCCCTTCTTCCAGGCCATGTTGGACCGGGTGAGCAAGGAGGATGTGACCACCTTCAACGGGCGCACATACATCTGGGAAGGTGTGTGGGATTGGTTCCTCAGCGATCGCCGCGGCTTCCTCCTCGGCAACGGTTACATGGGTCAGGCGCACATCGGGCTTCTGGACTACATGGCCAAGCTCTGGGATGGCGATCCGCACCTCATTCACATGCACAGCACGTTCTTGGAAGTGCTCGTCGATCAAGGCTTTCTTGTGCTTTTGCTGCTTTATGTCCTTACGTACCGGGGGCATCGTCACTTCCGGAAAGAGTACCTGGATGGGTCGCAGGATGCGCCGATGTATGCCGCGATGGTATACTTGATGTTCATCTGGCAGATCGACATCTTCTGCTATGGCATGGACATCGGTAACCCGATCCTGTTCAGCATCTTCGCGGTCTTCTGCGTCAAACAGCAGTACATCACCCGCCAGCGGCTGGACATGAAAGGCCTTCCATTAGCATGAGAGATACCATTCAGCAAGGCGGTCGAAGGACCCTCGGTAACACGCGAAATGGAACGGCGGGCAAGCCCCTGGTCAGCGTACTCACCGTGGTCTGGAACGCAGCCGACACGTTGGAAAGGACCATCCGCAGCGTCAAGGGTCAGACCTACGCGAACATCGAGTACATCATCGTGGACGGTGCCTCCACAGATGGGACCTTGGATGTGATCAAGCGGAATGCGGACCACCTCGACCTTTGGATGAGCGCGAAGGACCGTGGCATCTATGACGCCATGAACAAGGGTATCGCCCTATGCACGGGGGAGTGGGTGGCCATGATCAACGCTGATGACTGGTATGAGCCGGACACGATCGAACGCATGGTACGTGCGGCACAGAGCCGACCGGATACCGTGAACATCGTGCACGGCGACATGTGGATCCACTACCCGAACGGTCAGATGCGCGTTAAGCACGCCAAGCGGTCAGGGTTCCTGCTGAAGTATTGGGAGATGGTTCTCAACCACCCGACCTTTTTCGTGCGCCGTTCCTTCTACCAAGGTCGTCCGTTCGACCCGGAGTTCCGCGTGAGCGGCGATCACCAGTGGACCGTGCGGGCCTTCTTGGAGGATCCGGCGCAGTTCCATTACATCTCCGAGGCGCTGTCGCATCATAGCGCCGGTGGGGCCAGCTTCGCGATCCCGTTCGGCAAGGCACTGAAGGAAACGCGCCGCTTGAGCCGCTCAGTAGGCATGGGCCTGGTCGGCCAATACCTGAGCATGGGCGTTCGCGTAGCGCTTTACGTGCCACAGCACCTGAAGCTCTGGTTCAACGAGCACCTAGCCTCCGATCGGCAGGCCGCGTCGAAGGCCTGATGATCATCGATGGAATCAACGTCGAAGGGCCCTGATCGGGCCCTTCGTTCTGTTCGGATGACGTGCTCGTTACTCCACCACAAGGCGGCTGTGCCACGTGGATGCGGTGCCTTGTGCGACCAAGGTGTACACACCGGTGGCGAGTCCGGCATCAAGCGTGATGGATCGCTGTCCATTGCTCATCACTTCGCTGCGCTGCAAGCGGCCTTGCCCGTCGAAGATGTCGAGGCGTCCACCGTCCGCAGGCTTCGAGAAGAACACTTCGCTGCCGGGGTGGACCGGGTTCGGATAGATCGCTTGGCGTGAGGTCTGGTCATTGTTCTCATCAACACCTGTTGAAAGCCCGCAGAGGATGTCTTCCTCCTTCATCAGGGAGATGCCACTGAATGGAGCGAGGGTGATGGATCCGCTGTGGAGGGTGCCTTGGGCATCGCGCCAGCATCCAGTGATGGGGAAGGTCTGCGCGGTGAGCTGGTCGTTGTAGAGCAACTTGTTCTGCTCCAAGGGGTCGATCGGTTGCACTGCCACCCGCTCCAGGCGCACGTTGTCCAACCAGTACATCGGCTCGGTGTAGCTGTTGGTGAACTGCACCAGGCTCTGATCGCTCAGGGCACTTTGGAAGAAGAGGTTCACATCGCGGCGCGTTCCATCGAAAGGGATGTTGCGCTTGTGGATCATCTGCGGCCCTGTCATCTGCGTGCTGCCCTTCACACCGCATTCCACTTCGCCGTGCGCATTGCTCTGAATGCTGAACTGCATGCGGTACCACTGGCCGCTCTGCATGGCAAAGGGGTCGGGGTTACGCAGGCTGAAGCTGGGGTACACATTGGCATTGGGCAGATTGGCCTTCAGGGCACCATTGTCAAGGAACGTGTAATCCTGGGTGACCTGAGCATTATTCGGCCAGCCGCTCCAGCCGGTGACGTTATTGTCGAAAGTGCCGTTGCTGACGAGGTTGGATCCAAGCACATTGGTCACTGCGTAAGGGTCGTAATGCACAGGACTGGGTGTTGATCCGCTCTCTTCGGCTTGTTCAGCTTGCCAGCGGGCCAAGGTGAAACGCCGCCACTGGTACTGGTTCAGGTCCTCGATGTAGATGCTCTGGTCGTTGTAAGGATTGATGAAGCGGTTGTTGCTGAAGGTCCCGAAGTCGCACCAGCCCGGGGTCCACACTTGCAGTTGGTGCATGCAGAGCTGGTCGGCCGTGATGCTGTGGAACACGTTGCCGCTGATGGTCTGGTTGTAGCTCGGCATCGAGTATGGCGCGACGGCACCAGGCCCGGTGAAGTTGGAGAAGTCGCTCAGGCTGATCTGCTTCGCATTGTTGAAGAGCAGGTTGTCGACGATCTGGTTGCCCTGTGAGAGCATCGTGTGGTCCACGTGCATGCCACCGCCGGAACAGTTGGCGATGGTGTTCCTGCGGATGATGGTGTTCTGCACCGACAGGTTCCCGAAGTAGATGCCGAAGGCGATGGGCCAATACACACCACTGTTCGGAGCGCCACTGTCCAGATTGCCGGTGATGTCCACGATGATGTTGTCCTGGATGATCATCCCGTTCGAGTTGTCCATGCCGATCCCGCAACCATCGTTGAGCAGGGCGAGCGCATGCTGCACGAAGTTGCGTTCCACGAGGGTGTTGCTTTCCACACTGATGCCGATGTAGCCGATCGTTTCCAGGCGGTTCTCTCGGACGATGTTGTTGTTGCCGCTCACTCGGATACCCATATAGCCCCAGTTCGATTCGCCCAGACCCGGTTCCATGGCCACATCCTGGAACTGGTTGCCGCTGATCACTGTGTTGTTGTCGATCACATACAATCCGGTCTTGAAGGTGCGACGCACGATGTTGTTCTGGAACACATCGTCATGGCCGTAACTGTACATGGACTGGGATAGGTCTTCGAACGTGCAGTTGCGTACCGTGACATGGTGGGCACCGTCGATGAACACCCCGCGCTCATGCTGGTGGTGGAACGTGAGACCGTCGATCACCACATCGTGGCGGTTCAGTTGCACCCAAACGCCACGGTCCACCGTGCTGGCTTCCACAAGAAGGCCGTTCGGATCCGCATTGTTGGGTGCACGGAAGTAGAGAAGGCCCGCAGCTGCGTCGTAGAACCATTCGTTCTGTGCGTCGAGCTCGCTGAGCTTGTTGCGGAGGAAGTAACCCCAGTGATTGGTGTCGAGGTCGAACCAGATGTTATTGAACTGCAGACGGCCAGCAGTGTGGCTGGTCACCGGGGCGACATCATAGCTCCAGTTGGAGCTGCGCACCACCACTTCCGCGCCGTTCCAGTAGCCGGCGGCCTGCGTGAGGCCAGCATCGTTGATCTCCGTGCCGGATCCGTTGTCGTTGCGCAACCAGCCGTTGTTCGGAAAGCGGGCCAGGGTCATGAGCTCACCTCCGCTGAAGAGGTATTTCACCGGGGTCGCCACTGGCACTTTCCAGATGTTCCCACTGTGGACGGTCCAGCCGGTGAGGGCGGTGCTTCCTGCAAGCACAGGAGCCGCACCACTGCCAAAAGTTCCTACGGTGATCGGCGAGCTGGTGGTGCCGGATGAACCGATGATCAGCGTGCCCCGATAGATGCCGCCTTTCTTGAACAACACCTGGTCACCAGGCTGCATGCTGTAGGCGATCTGGTTCACGCGGTCGATCGTGCGCCACGCTTGTGCCTGGCTCGTGCCGCTGTTGGCGTCGTTGCCTGTCTCAGCCACGTAGTATGTGGTGGCCTGCGCGGCCAGCACAACGCATCCAGACCACAAGCTGAGCAGGAGGCGTTGGGCGGATTGACGGATCGGGTGGGAGTTTCGCATGGTCGCTGATTCTGGTCGGTTCAACCCCATCGGCGAGGCTGCGGTTCAGAATATTCGACCAGTGGACCTTAGGGCCCGATGAACGCTCAACGTACCGTGGACGACCCATCCACGCACTTCTGTTGATGGGGAGCGCTTTGGGTTGAAGGGGAGGGGGGCGATGCCGGTATTTTCGCGGCGCCCTCGCTCATGGAGAAAGCCCCCTTACGCGTCCTCGTCGTCGGACAGACCCCCCCGCCTTTCGGTGGTCAGGCCGTCATGATCCAAGAGCTGCTCAACGGTCGCTACGATCGGATCCGCTTGTTCCATGTCCGATTGGCCTTCTCGGATGACATGGAGAGCGTGGGCAAGTTCGCTTTGCGGAAGGTCTGGGTGCTGTTCACCACCATCCTGCGTGTGTGGATCGCCCGGTTCAGGTACGGAACGCCAGTGCTCTATTATCCACCCAGCGGTCCGAACATGGTGCCTGTGTTGCGGGACATCGTCTTCCTGTGCAGCACGCGTTGGATCTTTCGATCCACCGTCTTCCATTTCCATGCGGGTGGTGTATCGAGCTTCGCCCCTCAACTGCCCGGGTTGTTCAGGCCCCTGTTCAAGTTGGCCTATCGGAAGCCGGCGCTCGCCATTCGTACAGCGCCTCAGAACCCCGACGACGGGAAAGCTCTTGGGGCACTGCAAGATGTGGTGGTGCCGAACGGTGTGCCGGACCTGCGAGGCCATGTTCCAGAGCGGTCGGCCGGTGTTGGACAACCGCTCACCATCCTTTTCACCGGCGTGCTGATCCCGAGCAAAGGGGTGGAGGTGCTGCTTGAAGCCTTCAAGCTATTGAATGACCGTGGTCTCGATCTGCGCCTTCACTTGATGGGGAAATGGGGGGATGGGGCGTTCGAGGCTTCCTGCCGGAGCTTCGTAGCCGAGCACGGCCTGTCGGATAAGGTCACCTTCCTGGGCGTCAAGCGCGATCTGGAGAAGTACGCGTGTTTCGCCAGCTGCGACATCTTCTGCTTCCCGAGCTACTTCGAAGCGGAGAGCTTCGGCCTGGTGCTGATTGAGGCCATGCAGTTCGCAAAACCGGTGGTCAGCACACGTTGGCGCGGTATCCCTTCCGTTGTCGAGGATGGGGTGAATGGATACCTGGTGGAACCCCGGGATCCCAGCGCTGTGGCCGACCGATTGGCATTGCTTGTTGCTGATCCGGGACTGCGCGAACGCATGGGCCGGGAAGGCCGACGCATCTTTGAGCAGCGGTTTACGTTGGAACGCTTCCACCGCAACATGGAAGAAGCCCTTTCCCTCGTGACGCCTACCGATCAGCAATGACCATGCGACTGCTCATCACCGGCGGGTCCGGTTTCATCGGCACCAACCTTGTGGAGTTTTACTCCCGAAAGGGCGTTACGCTCCTGAACCTCGATTGGAACCCGCCGCTGGATACGGCCCAGAAGCCAACCTGGCAGGAATGTGACATCATGGGTCAGGCGAGCGTAAGGCAGCATTTCGAGGAGTTCAAGCCCACGCATGTGGTGCACCTGGCGGCTCGGGCGGACACGGATGAACCCCATGATATCAACGCCTACATCCAGAACCACGAGGGAACACGTCGTCTGTTGGAAGTGGTGAAGGCCACACCGACGGTAGAGAGCATTGTCGTGACGAGCACACAGTTCGTCTGCGAGGCAGGTTACCAACCCAAGCACGACCTCGATTTCAAGCCCTTCACCCTGTATGGCGAAACGAAACGGCTTACGGAGATGGCCACCCGTGAAGCCGGTCTGACCTGCGCATGGACCATCATCCGTCCAACCACCATCTGGGGCCCTTGGAGCCTGCGTTATCGTGACGTCATGTTCAAGGTGATGCGCAAGGGGCTCTATTTCCATCCCTCCAAGCAACAAGTGATCCGTTCCTACGGCTACGTTGGTAACGTGGTGTGGCAGATCGACCGCATGCTCAGCGCCCCACGGGAAAAAGTGGATGGCCGCGTATTCTATGTTGGTGACAGGCCCTTCGATCTGAAGACCTGGGTGGATGCCATTTCGCGTGAGCTGGTGCATCACCCAGTGCGCTTCATCCCCACATGGTTGATCCGCACGGTGGCTTTTGGTGGCGATATCTTGAAAGCAGTGCGGATCCCGTTCCCGATAACCACCGGGCGTTTCCGCAGCATGACCAGCGACTACATCACACCCATGGACGCAACGATCCAAGCCTTTGGAGAAGCGCCTTACAGCGTGGAAGCAGGTGTGAAGGAGATGGTGCGTTGGTACGACAACGGCAGTGATCGGATCGTTGCGCACACCTTGAAGGACGTACGCCAGAAAGCGGCCAGGTGAAGTTTCAGGAACGATGAGCGGGCTGACACGGAAACGCGTGATCGGGGTGGACATTTCCACCGGCACCTTCGCGGAGCACATCGCGGTGTTCACGGAGTGGGCACAGGCGCATCGGTCAAGCTATGTGTGTTGCGTGAACGCGCACATGACGGTGGAAGCGCATAACGATCCATCCTTCGCCGCCATCGTGAACAGGGCGGACGCTGCTACGGCAGATGGCATGCCAGTGCTGAAGGCTGTACAGCGTTTCCATGGCTTACCTCAAGAGCGAGTGGCCGGGAACGACCTGTTGCCAGCACTACTGGCTGAAGCGGCGCGCCTTCAACTCATGGTTTACCTCTATGGCGGCAAGCAGGAAGTGCTGGACGCCATGGTCGCGCGTGCCGCGAAGGAGCACCCCGAATTGCGGTTCGCGGGCGTGGTGTCACCACCGTTCAGAGCACTTTCCGAAGCGGAAATGGTCGAAGAGGCCGAACGCATCAATGCAAGCGGAGCGCACATCGTGATGGTCGCCTTGGGGTGTCCGAAGCAGGAAAGATGGATGGCAGCGATGAAGGGTCGCGTGAACGCCGTGATGTTGGGCCTTGGTGGTGCGTTCCTGCTTTACGCAGGTGTCGATACCCGAGCACCCAAGTGGATGCGGGACCTCTCGCTGGAATGGCTCTATCGGCTCGCTTTGGAACCGGGTAGACTTTGGAAGAGGTACTTGGTGACCAACAGCGTTTTTGTGTGGCTGTTCACCAAGGAGGCTGCCTGGAAGCTCTTTTCCAAGTGATGGATCATGACGATGTGGCTAAAATTCGACGAAGGTGATGTGGGACCGGGTGATGCGGAGGGGAACGACGAATGAAAAGAGTTGTGTAACATGCTGAAAAACAAGCTGTTGAATTGCGGGTCGTGAACGTTCGTGACGTAAGAGCCATGGTTCGGTCTCAAGTGTTGAGCGCTTCTGATGTTTCGACGAATGCCCAAAAAGATCCGACGAGCTTGACAAGTTGCCGCCCTTGCGTATACTTTTGACCCACTCGTTCAGAAGCTGGCCCCATAGCCACACCAAGCCCATCGATGGAGAACATCTCTAGTACACGTAAGCGCAACGGACTCCAAGGTCTTCTTGGTGACCGCAAGGCTTCGGGCAATGATCTGAACGGTGAGTTGGCCGCGTTGCTCCGCAACAGCCGCCAACAGATGCAGTCAGGCTTGAACCGGGTGCTCACCCTCGAGCCGTTGACCACGGTGAAGGACCTTGTGATCGTGGGCGAAGGGCCTGCGGCCGAGGAGATCTTTCAAGATTGTGAGGCCCAGACCGTGCGCGGCTACCGTTTCCGCGGTGTGTTCAGCGAACGTCCGATAGACGGTCCTTTGGGCGAGCGACGCATCGGAGACATCGCATCCGTGAAGGCCTTCGCGTTGCAGAACCGCATCGACATCGTCTACTGTGCACTTCCCGGCACGCGCAAGGCCGAGATCACGGAACTGATGGAGTTCTGCGAGCGCAATACCATCCGCTTCCGGGTGATCCCGAGCTCGGACAGCTTTATCCCTGTTGTTCCTGGTTCCCAGCTGGAGTTCCACGGTGCGGTCCCCGTCAGCAAATTGCGCAAAGAGCCACTGGACGACCGTCTCAGCCGTGCGATCAAGCGCGCCTTCGACATCGTCTTCTCCTTCCTCGTGATCACCTTGGTGTTCACGTGGCTGTTCCCGATCCTGGCCGTTCTCATCAAGCTGTCTTCCAAGGGCCCGGTGTTCTTCAAGCAGACCCGCTTGGGTGAGGGCAACAAGACCTTCGTCTGCTTCAAGTTCCGCAGTATGCGCATGAACAAGGAGGCCGACAGCAAGCAAGCCACCAAGAACGATCCCCGCGTAACCAAGGTCGGAGCCTTCCTGCGGAAGAGCAACCTGGACGAAATGCCGCAGTTCTTCAACGTGCTGCTTGGCCAGATGAGCGTGGTGGGTCCTCGTCCGCACCCGCTTCGCCTGAACGATCAGTTCCGCGACATCATCGACAAGTACATGGTGCGCCACTTCGTTCGCCCCGGCATCACGGGTTGGGCCCAGGTGAACGGCTTCCGCGGTGAGACCCGCACGCCGGAAATGATGGAACGGCGCATTGAACTCGACATCTGGTACCTGGAGAACTGGTCCTTCTGGCTTGACCTCAAGATCGTGGTGAGGACGGTGACCAACATGTTCGGAAAGGACCCGATGGCCTACTGAACCCTGCGGTTCATGCGGAAGGCCGGTGCCGCACCGGCCTTTTTCATTCACAAGGGATCTGTTAGAAGTAAAAGATCCTATATTTGCGGTCCCTTTTCGGAAAGGTCATGGCCAACCACAAGTCAGCACTCAAGCGCGTACGTCAGACGGAGACCCGCAACGAGCGGAACCGTTACCAACACAAGACCACCCGGAACGCGGTGCGCACCCTGCGCAGCCTGAAGGACAAGAAGGAGGCCGAAAAGCTCCTTCCTGAGGTCACCAGCATGCTGGACAAGTTGGCCAAGCGCAACATCATCCACAAGAACAAGGCCGCCAACTTGAAGAGCAGCCTCAGGACGCAGGTGAACAAGCTGAAGTAAGGCTTGCTCTTCCTATCAAGAACCGGACAGGTCCCCGCGCAGGGGACCTGTTGCATTTCAGGGGATCATGGGAACGACCGAAGAGCAGAATGAGCGCTTACGGATCAAGGACTGGGCGGAAGACGATAAGCCCAGGGAGCGGCTGCTGAAGCTGGGCGCCAAGGCGCTCAGCGATGCGGAGCTGATCGCCATCCTGCTCCGGACCGGTACGACAGAGCACACCGCCGTCGATCTGTCCAAGTTGATCCTGAGCCGCAATGGCAATGATCTGGACCGCGTAGGCCGATCCACCGTGGCCGACCTCCGCAAGGTCAAGGGGGTGGGCAAGGTGAAAGCGCTCACCATCGCCGCCGCTCTCGAACTGGGCATGCGCCGCCGGGAGGCCGGATCCACCGAGAGGCCCCGGATAGCTACCAGTGCGGATGCCTATGAGGTGCTACGCGGGCGTGTGGCTGACCTGCCCGTGGAGGAGTTCTGGCTCATGCTGCTGGATCGCGGCTTGCGCGTCACCGAACTATGCCGGATCAGTACCGGTGGCATGCACGGTACTGTCGCCGACCCCAAGGTCATCTTCAAGGAAGCGCTCGACCGACGGGCTTCAGCCATCATCCTGTGCCACAACCACCCCAGCGGGCAGCTGCGGCCCAGTGAGGAGGACCTGCGCTTAACGAGAAAGCTGGTGGAGGGCGGTCGCCTCATCGACATCATCGTGCAGGACCAATTAATCGTTACTTCGGGCGGTTATTACAGCTTTGCCGACAATGGCCTGATGTAACATGGAACGACCCCTTCGGATCCTCACCGTCATAGGTGCCCGCCCCCAGATCATCAAGGCTGCGGCCATCAGCAGGGCCATTGCCACCGCCTTCTCTGGGCGGATCGAGGAGACCCTGCTCCACACCGGTCAGCACTACGATGCGAATATGTCCCAGGTCTTTTTTGACGAACTGGGCATTCCGCGTGCGGATGTAGAGCTTGGCGTGGGCTCAGGAGGTCATGGCGTGCAGACCGCCCGAATGATCGAGGGCATCGAACAGGAACTGCTCAACGGCAGGCACGATGTGGTGTTGTTGTACGGCGACACCAACAGCACCCTGGCCGGCGCTGTGGCCGCCAGTAAGCTGCACATCCCGGTGGCGCATGTGGAGGCCGGCCTGCGCTCCTTCAACAAGCGAATGCCCGAGGAGATCAACCGGATCATCTGCGACCACTGCAGCACTTGGTTGTTCTGCCCCACCAGCACAGCAGTCGATAACCTGGGCCGTGAAGGCTTCAGCATGGAGACATCGGTCTTCCCTGATGTGGACCACCCGCATGTGCTTCTGAGCGGTGACGTGATGTACGACAACAGCATGCACTTCGCTGCATTGGCCACGGAACGTTCCACGCTGCTGAAGACCCTCAACCTTTCCGCTGGGGGCTATGCCCTGGTCACAGTGCACCGTGACCACAATACCGACGTGCCGGAGCGGCTCAACGCCATCGTCGGCGCGCTGATCACCCTGCATGACACGCACATGTTGCCCTTGGTCCTTCCGGTGCATCCGCGCACGCGCAAGTGCTTCGAGCAGTTCCTGGATCCGTCGCTTCGCAATGCGCTGACCGCCCGTCCTGCCATCCACTTGATACCCCCTGCGGGCTTCCTGGACATGATCGCTTTGGAGCGCGATGCCCGTCTTGTGCTGACCGATTCAGGCGGGGTACAGAAGGAAGCCTTCTTCTTCGGCCGACCCTGTGTGATCCTTCGACCTGAGACCGAATGGGTGGAACTGGTGGAACATGGCCAGGCCATACTGGCCGACGCTGACCCCGCGCGCATTGCGCAAGCTGCGGAACACTTCCTCGCGAACGGAGCGCCGCCCTGTCCATCCATCTTCGGTGATGGTCATGCAGCGGAACGGATCTGCACAGAGCTTCTCCGATACCGCTGAGCCGTGCTGCGCAGCTTGATCGACTATTCCCGCTGCTTTGCCCATTTGCTGGGCAGCACCGCAGGTCGTCGATTGGTTGCCGCGCATCGCCGACCGCTTCGCGAAGCTCAGGCCGGTGGACATTTCGATCTGATATCTGCCCTCAACGATGCGGCGGATTGGTTCTGTCGTGCCCAGGACAACAGTGGTGACGAAGGCATGGGTAGCTACCACTTGGTGACGGGTTGGGGTCGGACGTATCCGGAGACCACCGGCTACATCATTCCCACCGTGTTCGCCTTGGCTGAGCGTCTGGATCGTCCAGAACTTGCAGAGCGCGCTGTCCGTGCTGCTGATGGCTTGCTGAAGCTCCAACGCCCGGATGGTGGATGGCAAGGCGGACGTGTAGGAGAGGAACGACCGTCGGTGGTGTTCAACACAGCGCAGGTGGTCCGGGGCATGTTGACCGCTCACCGGATGACCAATGAGGACCGCTACTTATGGAGTGCCCGCAAGGCAGGCGATTGGATCTTGGCCGTTCAGGAAGCGGACAGCACCTGGAGCCGCAACAATTTCATGGGCGTGGCGCGGGTCTACGACAGCTATGTCGATGCCCCTTTGCTGCAGTTGTTCAATGCAACGGGCGAAGCTTCCTATAAGCGGGCCGCCGTGCGTAACCTGGAATGGGTGGTCTCGCGGCAGCGGCCGAACGGCTGGTTCGCCGATGCTGACAATACGGTGAAGCACAACGATCGGCCCATCATCCACACCATCGCCTATACGATCGACGGGTTGGCCGATTGCGGTGCCCTGACGAACGATGTGCGGTTCTTGGACCACGCGCATCGAGCTGCCGGGCCTTTGCGGGACATCTTCCTCCGCGACGGCCGATTGAACGGGCGATATGACCAGCATTGGCAAGGAAGCGAAGCGATGATCACCACGGGTTGTGCGCAGTTGTGCATCGCTTGGGAGAAGCTCGCTCAACATACCGAAGCACATGCCTATCGTTCGGCTGCCGTGCGTATGCGCATGGTCCTGGTGGACTTGCAGCAGCGCTCCGCTGAAGGGCCAGCCGATGGTCGCGGGGCGTTGACCGGTTCGTTCCCCTTGTGGGGCCGGTATGAGAAGTTCGCCTACCCGAACTGGGCCACAAAGTACCTGGCCGATGCCCTACTTTGGGCCGGGGGCAAGGCCCCTCATTGATAGGCACGCCCATGCTTCCCGACCTCCGCACATGGCCCCTTCGCCTCGGAGCGTCCCCCGGCGATACTGTACAGCTGATGGCGGACCTCACACGGCTGTCATTGCGTTTCCGCAGGGAAAAGGCAACGTTCTCACCGGATCTGTTGCTGGATGCGTTCGCCGAGGCACTTGGCCCGCAAGGCAGTGTGCTGGTGCCCACCTACACCTTCGATCTGGAGGATGGGGATGTGTTCGATGTCCGGAGCACGCGTTCCATCAGTGGCGTGCTCGCCAATTCAGCACTTGCGAACGCCCGATACCAACGCACGCCGCATCCGTTGCATTCCTTTGCGGTTACAGGGGCTGCGGCTGATGAGTTGGTGACCAACCTCGAACCGGGCAGCTTCGGGCCAGCTTCGCCTTTTGCGTACCTACATCGTCGCAAGGGTCGGCTCATCGCCTTTGACCTAGGGTTGGATGACGCGCTTACATACGTCCATTACGTGGAGGAATGTGCCGGAGTGCCGTATCGAAAGCAGCGCCGTGCTCATTTCCAGTACACGGACAAGGATGGCACGCGCTCCGGACGACCATGGTCCATCTACGCGAAGCGGCCAGGGCACCATATGCGGTTCGATGACCTTCACCGGTCGCTTTCGCAAGGCGGGGCGCTCACCGAACAGGTCCTGGACGGGGTGAACGTGCTTGTGGTGGATCTTGAACGCGCCCATGTGATCATCGAGCAGGATATCCGCTTCAACCGAGCGCGGAGCATCCATCAGTTCCGCTGGAAATGGTGGATACGCGATGTGCTGAAAGCCTTGCTTCGTACGTTCGGTATCCGACCGGGTCAAGCCCGCGCCATCCATGCTGCTCGTCCACGTTGAGCATCCTTCCACCAGAAGCACATATGTCATCCGGCATGTGTTCGAGCGCATGCTGAGCATACCAATCCGTTTCTCCACTGGAACGGAAGAGTTCCGCAGTGCGATGGGACCTCGGTTGAACTATGGCGTGGTTCCCATCGAAGGAGCTGTTCACGTTCCCTGGACCGGAGCGATCGATGCGCTACCCAAAGGCGAACCTGAGGTTGAGGATCACCAAGGTCTTCCCGCGCTCTTCATGTCAGCGGACGATCATGACCTGTTCGCCGACATCTTCTTCTTGCTCAGCTTGGTGGATGAGATGCGCCGCACCGAACGTGATGC
>JADZGG010000280.1 GCA_020854015.1 Flavobacteriales bacterium | reverse complement strand
GTGAGGCACTTGGCTTGTTCGAGCACCATGCTGGCCACCTGAACGTGGCGGGCGGCAGGCTCATCGAAGGTGCTGGCGATCACTTCCGCGTTCACGCTGCGGGCCATGTCCGTCACCTCTTCAGGGCGTTCGTCCACGAGCAGCACGATCAGGTAGACCTCGGGGTGGTTCGCTGCGATGGCGTTGGCCACGTCCTTCAGCAGGATGGTCTTACCGGTCTTCGGTTGCGCCACGATCAGGCCGCGCTGTCCTTTCCCGATGGGGGAGAAGAGGTCCAACACGCGCATGCTGAGGTTGGGGTTCTTGCCGGTGAGGTTGAACTTCTCGTCGGGGAACAGCGGCGTAAGGAACTTGAAGGGTACGCGATCGCGCACCCATTCCGGGTCGCGGCCGTTGATGCGGTCCACCTTCACCAAGGGGAAGAACTTGTCGTCGTGGCGCGGTGGGCGTACGAAGCCGCTCACCGTATCGCCGAGCTTCAGGCCCAGTTGCTTGATCTGCTGCTGGCCCACGTAAACATCATCGGGGCTAGCCAGGTAGTTGTAGTCACTGCTGCGCAGGAAGCCGTAGCCCTCGGGCATGATCTCCAGCACACCCTCGCATTCCACGAAGGCGTCGAAGTTGTACTGCGGTGCCTGCTCGCGGCGGGGCTGGTTCTCGTTGCGTGGCTGGTCGCCGCGCTGGCCTTGGTCACGCTGTTGATCGCGGTTGCCGTCACGCGGACCTTGATCGCGCTGCTGGTCGCGGTTCTGGTCACGTGGGCCTTGGTCCCGCTGTTGGTCGCGGTTGCCATCACGCTGGCCTTGTTCACGTTGCTGGTCGCGGTTGCCGTCGCGTTGCCCTTGCTCGCGGTTCTGGTCGCGTGGCTGATCACGCCGATCATCACGGCGCTCGTTGCGACGGTCGTCACGTCCCTGTTCGCGGCGCTCTTCCGGACGTGGTTCAGGTACATTGCTCTGGGGTTGGCCCTGGCCTTGCGCCTGCTGGGCTTTCTGCTCTTTGCGCTCGCGCCATTCGCGTTCACGATCTCTCTTACGATCCTCGCGGCGTTGATCGTTCCGGTCATTGGCCACGGCACCGCGCTCCTCGCGAGGTTGGTCGCTGCCCGGCGCGGACGCCGCTACAGCAGGCGTTTCCCCAGTTCTCTCCGGTGCGCGCTCAGCGGGTGCGGTAGCATCCTGCTCGTCGTCCTCCTCCTCTTCATCGTCATCATCGTCATCCTCCTCGTCATCATCATCGTCATCCTCCTCTTCCTCATGAACGGGCGGCTCCGGATCGGGCTCTGGCTCCGGGGCCTCGTCGGCGGTGGCCATGGCGGCCATTTCGTCCGTGTCGAGCCGGTTGGTGGCTTTGGGCGCGGCAGCTCCCTGTTCCTCCAGAATGCGGGCGATGAGGTCCTGTTTCTTGAGCGTATCAGCTTTCTTGATGTTCAGCTTCTTCGCGATCTCCTTCAGCTCGGGGAGCTTCAAGCTCTCCAGCGCGGTCTTGTCTTGCATGACGTGGGATGTCAGGTAGGGAATGGGGCGCGGGTGACGCCTAGCGGAAAGCCCAAGGGGGCTTCGATCTGTTCAGGAAAATACTTCGGGTAGGGGGCAGGTACCGAACGGCACCCGCGTGGAAGAACAGCGCAAACGTAAGGCGAACGGGCGAATATCCAAACGCCGGGGGTGTTCCATCTTTGCAGCCTCAATTTCGCTCATGATCCAGCGCAAGCAGACCGTTTTCCTGGCCCTGGCCGCGCTTCTGGCCGGCCTGATGTTCGCGTTCCCCCTCGTATCCTATCTGCGGATGGACCATCAGGCGTTCGTGCTGCGGATATGGGGGCTGTTCAACGCCGATGGCTCTGCGGTCCCTGATGTGGCGTTGAAGCTCCCCATCCACGTGGTCACCGGCATCCTGGTCGCTTTGCTGCTGGCGTGCATCTTCCTTTACGGAAGCAGAGGCCGACAGCTTCGCTTCGTGCGGATGACCTACCTGTTCGCCTTGGCCGTGCAGGTCGGGGCATTGATCACGCACATGTCCGTCAGGGCTTACCTCGCCCAAGGCAGTTCGGTGGAATACACGTTCGGACCGAGCTACTTCTTCCCGATCGGGATCCTTGTGCTCAGTTACCTGGCCGAACGCGGCATCCGCAAGGACGAAGAGCTGATCAAGAGCATGGATCGCTTGCGCTGAAGGGCGGTCTCGCTCGTCGTCTTTCCCGCATTCGTTGATCAGTCTTCACGGCTGGCCGCTCCGCCGCGCTTTCCAAGTTCCACCACCTCCAGGTCCTTCAACTTGCCGGCCTCGATGGTGAAGCGAAGCACGGTGCGCATCTGGTGCCAGCCATGCTTTCCGCAGGCGCCGGGGTTCATGTAGAGCATGTTCAGGGCCTCATCGAATTTCACCATGCAGATGTGGGAGTGGCCGCAGATGAAGAGGTTGGGCGGATCGTTGCGGAGCGCTGGGAGCACATCCTTCTCGTAGCGGGGCGGCCGTCCACCGATGTGGGTGATCCATACCCGCACACCATCCAGTTCGAAGCGCTGGTCTTCAGGGAACTCACGCCGGGCCACCGCATCATCAATGTTGCCGATCACCACGCGTAGGGGCTTTTCCGGGAACCACGAGCGTAGTTCGTCCGTGACGGACAGACCGCCGATATCGCCAGCATGCCAGATCTCGTCGCATGTCGCGAAGTGCTCCTTCAGGCGCGGATCGATCCAGCCGTGGGTGTCACTCAGTAGTCCGATGCGGGGCATGGGGCGAAGGTGCGGCGAATGTGGAAATGGAGAATGTGGAAATGAGCCAATGCCGAAAAGAGGGCATGCGGAAATGGGCAGCTAGGCACCACGCTACTTTTGCGCCCCGCTCAACGGGGTCATGGGCACCTGCGCACAGGATCCCATGGGCACATGACCATGTCCCGCTACTTCCTCGAACTCGCATACAACGGCAGCGCCTATCGGGGCTGGCAGCGGCAGCCTTCAGCGCCGAGCGTGCAGGCTGAGGTGGAGCGGGCCTTGCGCTTCGTGCTGCATGTGCCTGAGCTCTTCGTGGTGGGTTGTGGAAGGACCGACACCGGCGTGCATGCCACTCAGTACTTCCTACACTTCGACCTGCCGGAAGCGCGTGATCTGGATGAGCGCTTCGTGCATGGCGTGAACAGTCTGTTGCCTGAGGATATTGCCGTGTACCGCGTGTTCCCGGTGACCGACGACGCTCATGCCCGTTTCAGCGCGACCGAGCGTGGCTACGTCTACCTCATCAACGAACGCAAGGATCCTTTCCTGGCTGGTCGCTCATACCAGCTTCAACCTGCGCTGGACCTTGAGGCGATGACGGCAGCTGTACCGGCCTTGCTCGGGAAGCAGGACTTCAGCAGCTTCTGCCTGGCGGGCAGTGATACGAAGACCATGCTCTGCGACGTGCGCCGTGCCGAGTGGGAACGCACCGAGGCGGGCTACCGCTTCACCATCCGGGCGGACCGCTACCTGCGTAACATGGTGCGCGCCATCGTGGGCACCTTCGTCCGCATCGGCAAGGGCCAACATCCACCGACCCACATGGCCGACGTGATCGCGGCGCGTGACCGGGCCGCGGCAGGCAAGAGCGCGCCGGCGCGTGGTCTCTACCTCGAGCATGTGTCCTATCCATTCCTGCCCGAATGAGCGAAGGGGCTTCCAACCAGCCCAAGGGCAAGGCCTTCGACCGGAAGCTGTTCGGCCGGGTGATGGTCTTCGTAAAGCCTTACCAGCGGATCTTCTGGCTGTCGCTGTTGCTGACGATCGTACTGAGCGGACTGGGGGTGGTGCGCCCGCTGATCATGGGCGATATGATCGATGGCTACGCGCTGACCGGCGACCGGGAAGGCTTGATGGTGATGATGGGCGTGGTGGCCGCTTTGCTGGTGATCGAGGCCGCCGTACAGTTCTTCCAGGCCTACTGGACCAGTTGGTTGGGACAAAGCGTAACGTATGACCTGCGCCACGCGCTGTACCAGCGCATCATGGGTTTCCGCATGCGCTACTTCGACCGCACGCCCATCGGCACCCTGGTGACCCGCGTGGTGAGCGACATCGAGACCATCGACGACATCTTCTCGCAAGGGCTGTTGCTGATCATGGGCGATATCCTGAAACTGGTGGTGGTGGTGGTGGTGATGTTCGTTGTGAACTGGAAACTGGCACTGTTGAGCATGGTGCCGATACCGATCCTGTTGTGGTCCACCAACATTTTCAAGAACAGCATCCAGAAGAGTTTTCAGGACGTGCGCACACAGGTGGCCCGGCTGAATGCCTTCGTTCAGGAGCATATCCAGGGCATGAGCGTGGTGCAGCTCTTCGGCCGGGAGCAGCAGGAATTCGAGCAGTTCAAAGCCATCAACAAGGAGCACCGTGGAGCGCACATCCGCAGTGTGCTCGCCTACAGCATCTTCTTCCCCGTGGTGGAGATCCTCAGCGCCATCAGCCTGGCGGCACTGATCTATTGGGGCATGGGCGACGTGCTGGAAGGCGTGGCCACCTTCGGCGCACTGGTGGCCTACATCCAGTTCATCAACATGCTGTTCCGCCCCATCCGCCAACTGGCTGACCGCTTTAACGTGCTGCAGATGGGCATGGTAAGCAGCGAACGCGTGTTCAAGGTGCTGGATACCGAAGCGTCCATCGGGGATGCCGGAACCCACGGTACCAAGGAGCTGCGCGGTGACCTACGCTTCGACAAGGTCTCCTTTGCCTACGACGATGAGCAGTTCGTGCTGAAGGACATCAGTTTCGAGGCGAAAGCGGGGGAGATGGTGGCCTTGGTGGGCGCCACGGGCAGTGGGAAGAGCAGCATTGTGAACGTGTTGAGCCGCGCCTACGAGTTCCAGCAGGGGTACGTATTTCTGGACGGTACGGACATACGGGAGTATGCCCTTCCGGCCCTGCGCAGTAGCATCGCGGTGGTGCTGCAGGACGTGTTCCTATTCAGCGACAGCATTCACAACAACATCACGCTCTACGACCCCACCATCAGCCGCGAAGAAGTGGTCGAAGCGGCGAAGGCCGTTGGGGCGCACGACTTCATCCAGCGGCTGCCTGAAGGTTACGACACCGATGTGCGGGAGCGGGGCAGCATGCTCAGCGTGGGGCAGCGCCAGTTGCTGGCCTTCATCCGCGCCTATGTGCACAAGCCCCGGATCCTGGTGCTCGATGAGGCCACCAGCAGTGTGGACAGCATGAGCGAGCAATTGATCCAGGAAGCGACAGCCAAGCTTACGAAAGGCCGCACCAGCATTGTGATCGCGCACCGCCTGAGCACCGTTCAGGACGCGGACCGGATCCTGGTGATCGACGCGGGCCGGATCATCGAACAGGGCAGCCACCAGCAGTTGTTAGCGCTGGACGGGGCCTACAAGAAGCTCTTCGACCTGCAATTCCGCTGATCACCGGGTGGGGCCGTCGGTTCGCCCAGTGTGTTTAACTAGCTGAGGATCAAGTTTCAAGCCCCAAGCAACGCGCGGGGGGTACCTTGCGTCTCAATACTGTTACCGACCCATTGAATTGCCCATGAATCGCTGGACACTCCTCCTTTCAGCTCCGCTCTTCGCAGCTTCCCTACACGCCAACGACCATGACCATCAGCCGGGCATGAAGGCGGTGGGTGGCGCCCCTGAGGACAAGATCCGCTACATCCTGAACAAGGGTCAATGGGACCCTGCCGTGCTTTACAAGGCTGAGGTGACCGGATTGGCGGTGTTCCTGGAGAAGGACGGAATGGTGTGGAGCAAGCTTCAGGATGACGCGAGCGAACGGATGCACGACTACATCCACATGACCCAAGCGGAACAGGCAGCCTTCAACCTGAAGGGGCATTCCTGGCGTATGCGCTTCGTTGGCGGGGATCCTGCGGCGGAGGTTACCGCGGCTGACCGTTCCCAAGCCTATCACAACTACTTCATCGGCAATGACCAGAGCAAGTGGGCCGGACACGTGCCCATCTACGGCGAGGTGATGTACCACGCAGTTTGGCCGGGGGTTGATGTTCGGATGTATTCCAAGGACCTCAACTACAAGTATGACCTGGTCCTGGAGAAGGGCTCGGCGGCTGCCCAAGTGGGCTTCCGTTACGAAGGCTTGGAAGGCGTCTCAATGAACGAAGCGGGCGATCTGGTGTTCGGTACGACCGTAGGCACGATGACCGAGGTGCATCCCGTGGCCTGGTACGCCGATGGTGATATGCAAGCAGTGACTTGTCGTTTCACCCTGAACGACGGTGTTGCTGGCTTCGACTTCGGGAACGGTACGGACCTGGAGCGCCCGATCGTGATCGATCCAGTGCTGATGGCCAGCACGCTCAGCGGTACCGGCAACTTGGGCCAGACCTCGAACTATGGGCACTCAGCCACCTACGACGACCAGGGGAACATCTTCACCGGGGCGCGTTGCTTCGGGCAGGGCTATCCGGTCACCGTTGGCGCCTTTGACACAAGCTTCAACGGGGGTGGTACCGACATCTCCATCAGCAAGTTGAACCCCGATGGCAGCGCCCTGATCTACGCTACCTACCTGGGGGGAAGTGATTCCGAGTATCCGCACAGCTTGGTTGCGAACGGCCAAGGCGAGCTTTACGTCTATGGATCGTCACTGTCCTCCAACTACCCGACCTCCACGGGCTGCTTCGATAACACCTTCGGCGGCGGCGGCTTTGCTTACGACATCGTGTTGACCCACCTGAACGCTGCGGGTTCGGCGATCATCGGATCCACCTACGTGGGTGGTCCGGCCAACGATGGTAATAACTCCTTCACCTTCAACTACGGCGACAGCTTCCGTGGCGAGGTGATCGTGGATGCCGCAGGTAACTGCTATGTGGCCAGCTGTACGGATGGTGCAGGTTTCCCGACCACCGCTGGAGCGATCCAAACCACGTATGGTGGTGGCGCGCAGGACGGTGTGGCCTTCTGCATCAATCCCAATATGTCAACCATGATATGGAGCACTTACCTCGGGGGAACCGGAGGCGAGATGAGTTTCGGGATCAAGCAGGACGGAGCGGGTGGCGTGTTCGTGGGCGGTTCCACCAGCACGGCGACTTTCCCGACCACCCCCGGTGCCTATCAGACGGCCTACCAAGGTGGAGCCGCGGACGCCTTCATCGTCCACTTGACCAACAATGCCACGACCCTTGCCGGGTCGACCTTCGTGGGTACCAGCGGAGAGGAGCACGCCTTCTTCCTACAGGTGGATATTGATGGCGATGTGTACATCTATGGCCAGTCGGATGCGGGCACCTTCCAGATCCAGCCTGCCACGACCTACGGTCAGGCCGGCGCGGACATTTTCGTTGCGAAGTTCGATCCGGGCTTGACCGCTCCGATCTTCACTAGCGTGGTCGGCAACCCAGGCGGCTTCGGCAACAGCCTTGTTCCGGTGGCCTTCCTCGTGGACGTCTGCAAGCACATCTACATCAGCGGCTACAGCGCCTCGGCCGGTTTTGCGACCAGCCCAGGCGCGCTCTACCAGTCAGGCGGTTTCTACCTGGCCTCGTACGATGTGGACATGGCCTCGGTGTTATATGCCACCTATTATGATGGGGCGAACCACGTGGACGGAGGAACGAGCCGGTTCGATTCGAACGGCATCGTGTATCAGGGCGTATGTACGATCGGTGTATTCCCCACCACACCGAACGCATACTCGAACGTGCAGAACGGCTGGGATGTAGGTGTCTTCAAGATCGATTTTCAGGTTGCCGGCGTCAACGCGGCAGGCGCTGGTACGCTCAACCAAGGTTGTGCCCCCGTCCTGATCGACTTCCTGAACACGAGTACAGGGGACTCCTGGATCTGGGATTTCGGCGATGGAAGCCCGCTGGACACTGCCTATGCTCCCAGCCATACCTATACGACCCCTGGTGCTTACACTGTGACCCTCATTGCCTTCGACTCGCTGAGCTGCAACCTTGCGGACACGATCACCTTCCCGGTCACGATCGGACAGTCACAGCCCATCACAGCGGCGTTCACGGTGGTGCAGAACACCGATTGCACCATCAGCCAGGTGCTCACCACCAACAACAGCACTGGCAGTCCATTGGCCTTCATTTGGGACATGGGTGATGGTACTTTCCTCACGGATACGAACGCAGTACACAACTATTCTGCTCCGGGCACTTACGATATCGAGCTTCTCGCTTACGACCCAACTGGTTGTAGTCAACCGGATTCACTGACCATACCGTTCACGGTTCTACCGCCTGTGGAAGTGGAAGCCCTGTTCACAGTGACCCAGGTGCCTGATTGCGACGACCTGATCGTGACCACGGCCAATACGAGCACGGGTCCAGGCCCGATCAGTTACTCATGGGACATGGGTGACGGCAGCCCGCTCTTAAGCAGCACGGATGTGACCTATACATACTCCGGAGCTGGTACTTACACGATCACCTTGATAGCCAACGACGCGAATACCTGCAACCAGGCAGATACAGTGGATACCCAAGTGACAGTGGACCCAACGATCCCTGTAACAGCAGGCTTCAGCGTGGACCAAGTGTTCAATTGCGCCCAACTGCTGGCCACCACCACGAACACCAGTACGGGCACCTTCCTCGGATACAGTTGGGACATGGGTGATGGCACCGCCTTGCTGAACGATACGAACGTAACGCACACGTACTTGAACGACGGGACCTACACCGTGACGCTCGTTGTCTCCGACCTTCTGGGCTGCTCTCCGAATGATACGGCCACCGTCGTATTGGTCGTTGATCCGTTGATCCCTGTGGTCGCTGATTTCACCTTGGCTCAGGTGAACGCTTGCTCGCAGCTGCAGATCGCCTCCACGAATCTGAGCACCGGTGATAGCATAGCGTTCAGTTGGGATATGGGTGACGGCACGGTGCTCACGACCACGAACGTCAGCTACAGTTACACGACCCCGGGAACGTACACGGTCACATTGACGGTGACCGACCTGGCGTGTGGGCAGACGGACCAGATGAGCCTGCCGATCGATGTGATCAATACGATCCCGGTGGCGGTTGTCGGGCCTGAGGCCATCTGCCCCGGCTCTTCCGTACAGCTTTCCGCCTCGCCTTCAGGCCCGGGCTACACCTACTATTGGAACAATGGGTCGACGATGTCGACCATCACGGTGTCGCAGGCCGCCCAGTACGTGCTGGAGGTATACACGGCCAACTGCATGGGTACCACCACGGTCACGGTGATCGAAGCACCGGACCCCGAAATGAGCCAGCGCTTCGATGGTTGCCCGGACGAACCCTACCTGCTCAGCGTGCCTTTGGAAGGCCAGAGCTATCAGTGGAACACAGGAGGGACAGAGCGCGATGAGGCCGTGGTAGGACCTGGTGAGTACATCTTCACCGTGGTCGATCAGTATGGTTGTTCGCACACCGATACCATCACTATTGATGCCCTCGATGCGGATGCCCGCCTATTCGCTCCGAACGCCTTCACACCCGATGGCGATGGCATCAACGATGTGTTCACCATCGGTGGTTATGGTGAGAAGGAGGTGGATCTGATGATCTTCGATCGTTGGGGTGAGCAGCTTTACCAGACCACCAGCCTGCTGCGTCCATGGGATGGCACCTTCAAAGGGCAGCCCGTGAAGCAGGATGTCTATGTGTACGTGCTGAAGTACAACGCTGTCTGCAAGCAGAGTGAGTTCACGACCGCACGGGGGCACGTTAGCGTGCTTCGTTGAACTGTATCGAATTCAGGAACCAAAGACGTCATTGACCATGGCAAGGATGGGACATGTACAGATGAGTTTGGCGGTAGCTGTGGCCGTGGCCATCTCGCTGCCTAGCATAGGGGCGGAGAAAGGACCTGCCACGCCGTTCATTCAGAACAAGGGTCAGTGGGCCCAGCCCTTCCTCTTCAAGGCCGAAGTGGGGAACATGGCGCTCTTCGTCGAGCCGAACGGTTTGACCTGGAGCAT
>JADZGG010000279.1 GCA_020854015.1 Flavobacteriales bacterium | reverse complement strand
GCTTTCGCTAGCCGTTTCTTCGCTGAACCGCTTCAGGTCCATACGCACCAGTCGCTCGTCCTTGGCGTTGGCCAACAGGTATTCGATCACGCGCTTCTCCGGGTCAAAGGGTGCGAGGTCATCCAGCCCCATGGACTTCACGGCGATCTTCATCTTCTCGCGTTCGCTGATGCCGAGGCTGCGTTGCTGGCGCTTCAGGAAGAAGTCCGCTGCATCAAGCAATGCTTGCTTCGGCACAAGGCCGACGAGCTCGCTGCCGGTCACACGGATACCGCGTTCGGCTGCGCTCTTGCATGCTTCGTCGAAGGCGAGGTGCATGGGGGTGACATCGATGTCCGTGAGGTTGAGGCTGAGCTGGGCGATGCCATACTCTTCGATGAACCAGCCGATGCCTTTCACGGACTTCAACTTGCCGGGCACCTGCTGCTCGCTGCCATCCGCTTGCTTCACCTTGCGGCCTGCCTCACGAATGTCGAAAGCGATGGCGTTGGCGCGTCGTGTGCTGGTGGTGTTGAGATTCACGTTGTAGGCCACCAACAGTTTGCGGGCACCCACGGCCATGGCGCCACTGCGTGCCACGCCCTCGGTGAACGCTGCGGGTCCGAAGTCGGGCTTCCAGGCGGGGTCCACGAGTTTCTTGGGAAGGCCTTCGTACTCACCGGCGCGATTGTTCGCCAGGTTGCGGCGCTTCTCTTCGCTGGCAGCGGCTTCGTACAGGTAGACGGGGATCGCCAGTTCCTTCCCGATGCGTTCACCCAAGGCTTTCGCGTAAGGCACCAGTTCCGCCATGGTGATGCCGCTGATGGGCACCAAAGGGCACACGTCCGTGGCTCCGAACCTTGGATGCTCGCCGCTGTGTCCGCGCATGTCGATCAGCTCCTGCGCCTTCTTCACCAGTTGGAAAGCGGCTTCGCAGACGGCCTCGGGCTCGCCCACGAAGGTGATCACCGTGCGGTTCGTTGCTTTTCCGGGGTCCACGTCCAGCACCCGCACACCGTCGACACCCGCCGCAGCGGCCACAATGGCGTCGATCTTGGCACGGTCACGGCCTTCGCTGATGTTCGGGACACACTCGATGATGCGTTTCATGGCTGGCGGATAAGGGCGTCAAAGCTAACGGACCATGTGCTCATGCCGTAGGCTGCTGAAGGTGGGGAGTTACCTTCGAGCGCTCTGTAGGCCATGCGTTGCGCGTCCGTCATTCTCCTTCTGCTCACGGCGCACTTGACCTACGCGCAGGACCAGTATGTTCAGGAGGACGCCGTTGAAGATCCCCTCCGCTGGTCGGTCGGTACAGAGCTGATCCGGCCGGCCTATGATCTCCTGACCAATTCGCCGGACGAGCACTACCTGCGTCTCGAAGGTTTCGTGCAGCATTGGTTGCGACCGGACATCGCCTTGCGGGCATCCTGTTCGATCGAACTGACACATGAAGAGGGACCGGATCCCGCATACCTGACGGACAGCGCGGAGATCACCCGCTACACCCTGTCCGAGACCCGCACGCACCGCCTCTCCGCGGGTGTGGTGATCGAGAAACGGCGGGAGGTCTTTGTGGAACATAGCAAGCATTTCGCACCGTTGTTGGGCCTTATGCTCGTGGCCGGTCGCGAGTCGCGTTCCCTTCAGAACGAGGACCAGGCTTTCTATGTTGATTCAACCGGTGTCACCAACGTAGCGGTGCCCGGAACCAACGTGGTGCACAGGCGAAGCGACGAGCTGGTGTTCGCCGGATTGGAGGTCTCGCCCGGGGTGAGCATGGCCGTGGGAACTCGCTGGGAACTGGAGCTGCGGTTACCGATCGAGGTCACCTGGTGGTCGGTGCTGGACAGCAGCACGGAGAACTACCCCGATGTGCCTTCGTGGTGGGAAGCTCCGGTCAACTTCGGTGTGCGCCTGCCGCGCTGCTATGTGCACTACCGCTGGTGATCAGCGGATGAACTGGGGCAGCAGGATGCTGGCGCAGTTGTTCAGCATGTGCAGCAGCACGGGCACCCAGATGGAACCGCTATTGGCGCGGGCATAGCCCAGCACAATACCCATGGGAAGCACGACCAGCAACTGAATGTACCACTCGTATTGTGGATGAAGAAGCGTGAACAATCCGGCCACCAAGGCGATGGTGACATGGTGGTCCAGCAGGTGCCGAAGGGAGCCGTAGAGCAGTCCGCGCAGCAGGAATTCCTCGAAGAGCGCTGGCATCACCCCCACTCCGAGCAACAGCAAGGCCGTGTTCGTGGACGAGTTGAGCACCTTGGTCATGAAGGCGTTCTCCGGGTCGGGAAAGAGATGCTCGATCGCTTCGAGCACTGCAAAGAGCGCCACGAACACGACCGTCCACTTCACGAATTCACGCCACGGAGCCGGCCTCAGGGCCAGGAAGGTGCGCGTGCGTTTTCCCTTCCAACGCCAGGTCATGAAGAGCACCATCGACAGGCCGATCAGCCCGGACCACAACGATACATGGGCGATGGCGTCACCGTTCGAGCTTAGCTCCACCCAACTGGCCTCGAAGGCATCTTCCCGCAATAGCTCCAAGGAGAAGGTACGGCCTACGAACTCCGGGCTTAAGGCCATCACCCGTTCAATGAAGAGCACGATCTGGGCCCCATAGAACACGGTGAAGCACAACGAGAACAAGGCAAGCCCCATGGCCATTTCCAGCCCGGGGGGACGAATGAAGGAGGGCGCCTCAGAGGGCTTCCCCGGAGCGGACTGGTCGTCCATCAATGATCACGGTGTCGATGTGGTCGGTGCCGAAGGCGTAGGGCAGGTAGGCGAGCGAAGGCACGGGCCGGGTGATGATGAAGCTGGCACGCTTGCCGACGGTGAGACTGCCGAGTTCGCTCTGCATTCCCATTGCGGCGGCGGAGTTGAGGGTGGTGGCGTTCACGGCCTCCTCGGGCAGCATGCGCAGCTGGATGCAGGCGAGCGAGAGCACCAGGTTCATGTTGCCGCTTGGCGTGCTGCCGGGGTTGTGGTCGGTAGCGAGTGCAACGGCCAGTCCGCGGTCCATCAGCGCGCGGGCTGGAGCGTAGGGTATGCGCAGAAAGAAGGAGCAGGAGGGGAGCAGGGTCGGGATGGTCTCGGAAGCTTGCAAAGCTTCCAGGTCAGTGGGTTCCATCACTTCAAGATGGTCCACGCTCAAAGCACCTTGCTTCACTGCGGCTGCTATACCACCTAGGCTGGTGAACTGATTCACGTGCACTTTCCCGGGAAGCCCGTGCTTCGCGCCAGCCACCAAGATCCGCTCCAGCTCGGCAACGGTGAAGTAGTTCGTTTCGCAGAACACGTCCACGAAGTCGGCCAGCCCTTCCGCGGCGACCTGCGGGATCAGCGTGTCGGTGATCAGGCGGATGTAACCATCACGGTCGTCGGCGAACTCAGGAGGCAGGGCATGGGCTGCCAGCAATGTGGCCTTGATCTGCAGGGGCAGGGCTTCCTTCAGGCGCTTCACCACGCGGAGCATCTTCAGCTCGCTGTCCAGCGTGAGGCCATAGCCGCTCTTGATCTCCACGGCCACGGTGCCCTGGTGCATCATCACTTTCAACCGCTCCTTGGCGCTGGCGAAGAGGCTGTCCTCGTCCATGTCCCGAAGCTTACGCGCGCTGTTCAGGATGCCACCACCGCGAGCGGCGATGTCCTGGTAGCTCATGCCTTTGATCTTGTCCACGAACTCCTCTTCACGGGGCGCGGCGAACACCGTGTGCGTGTGCGGGTCACACCAGCCGGGTAGAACGAAACGGTCCGTGGCATCGATCACCTCCAGGCCGTTCCAGTCGGTGATGCCGGGCCAGGTGGACATGGGACCGAGGTCGGTGATCACCCCATCCTCAGCCAGCAACCAGCCGTCCTCGACCTGCGGTAATTCCGCCATGGCAGCGCCCTTCACGCGAAGGGTGCCGGTGGAATGGGTGCCAAGGAGGGCCTTGGCGTTCTTGATCAGGAGACGGGCCACGGTGCGAAAATGGTGAAAGGATCGGCGACGGCCGTGCACAGTCTGATGATCATCACGTTCCGGCCTGGGTAAGCCGGCTAGATTCATCGCATGACCGTGCTCGAGTTCCGCCCCCGCTTCCGCTTCGAAAGCCCGTTGAGACCGGAGGAGGTCACTCGACGGATCCAGCAGCGGGTGAAGGAGAACAACCCGCACGAGCTTTGGTTGAAGGATGCGCAACAGCACCTGACGCTCAGTTTCCCCAGCCGGGACACCGAGGCTTGGTCGCCACAGATGGACATCAATTTCGAGGAGTTGGCGGATGGCAAGACCCTGATCCGCTGCTTGATCGGACCCTCGCCGGGCATCTGGATGCTCTTTGCCGGAGGCTACCTGGTGCTCACGCTCTTCGGGCTTACGGGCATCACGCTCGGCTTCTCGCAGTGGTCGTTGGGTGCGTCCCCGTGGGGATTTTGGGCACTGCCTGTGGCCCTGATCGGCTCTTCGGTCTTGATCATAGTGGCTCGAACCGGTCACCAGCGGGCGCATGATGAGATGCGGGTGTTGAAGTCCTTCGTGGATGAGGCGTTGGGTTGCGACTGCTTCAAGTTGGCCGAGGCGTAGGACCTCTGAACCACATGCCGGGACCGGCCCGCGTGTTGAACCACAGTTGGACACTGACCCACCTGGCGAAGGCACCCTTGCAAAGGCGTTCGTCCGTGTCGATCAGTGGTTGCCGTCCAATGGCGGAGCGTGCTGAACATCGGCGGCAAGCGCGGTGTTCGCACCTTTGCAACCCCAGAAGGAAACGCATCCATGCGCATCGGCATCGTCTGTTACCCCACTTTCGGCGGCTCCGGCGTCGTGGCCACCGAGTTGGGCATCGCCTTGGCCGAAAAGGGCCACACCGTCCATTTCATCACCTACGATCGTCCCGTCCGCCTGCGTGATGTGGAGGGAAGGGTGTTCTACCATGAAGTACGCGTCAGTGACTACCCGCTGTTCGACTACCCGCCTTACGAACTGGTGCTTACGAGCAAATTGGTGGACGTGGCCGAGCACGAAGGCCTTGACCTGATCCACGTGCACTACGCGATCCCGCATGCCAGTGCGGCGTGGATGGCGCAGCGGATCCTGCATTCACGCGGCCTGGACATTCCCTTCATCACCACGCTGCACGGCACGGACATCACCCTTGTGGGCCGCGACCCCAGCTTCGAGCCGGTGATCACCTTCAGCATCGAACGCAGCAATGGTGTCACCGCTGTTTCAGAGAGCCTGAAGCGCGACACCTACGAGCATTTCCCGGTGAAGCGCGAGATCCGTGTGATCCCCAACTTCGTCTGTGTGGACCAGTACCCGCAGGCCCCTGATCCCACTTTGCGACAACGCTATGCTCCGAACGGCGAGCTGTTGCTGGTGCACATCTCCAACTTCCGCCCGGTGAAACGCGTGGAAGATGTGGTGACCGTGTTCAAGAAGGTGCGCGAACACATGCCCGTGCGCCTGCTGATGATCGGAGATGGACCGGAACGCCAGCGCGTGGAGAACATGTGCCGTCAGTTGAAGATCTGCACGGACATCCTGTTCCTGGGCAAGATCACGCGCCCCGAGGATGTTCTTGGCAGCTGCGACCTCTTCGTGCTGACCTCCGAGACCGAGAGCTTCGGATTGGCCGCGCTGGAGGCCATGGCCTGTGGGGTTCCTGTGGTGAGCACCGATGCGGGTGGTACGCCGGAAGTGAACATCCACGGCCTGAGCGGACTCCTGAGCCCGGTGGGCGACACGGACACCATGGCCGCCAACGCCCTCGAGATCCTGAAGGACGAGGAGAGCCGCGTGCGATACCGCAAGGGTGCCCTTGAACAAGCACAACGCTTCGATGTGCAGGCCGTGCTGCCACGCTACGAGGCGCTATACGCCGAAGTGCTCGAACAGATCAAGGCCTGATGGAATTCCTGAGCGAACGCGTCAGCTTGGACAAGCGCGAAGGTGTCACCTCGGTGGTGATCAGCCCGCGTCTTTCTCGGGGGAACGAAGCCCTGTTGCTGGCCTGGGTCTTGGCCTGGACCTGCTGCGGAGCCTATGTGATCTACGAGCTCTTCCAGATGCCCAGTGGAGAGCAACGATCCTTCACGCTCGCTTTCATGGCCTTCTGGACCTACTTCGAAGTGCGCATGGTGCGTGTGCTGTTGTGGCGCACCAAGGGCTTCGAGAAGTGGAGGCTGAAGGACGGCACGCTCACCATCAAGGACGAGATCCTGGGCTACGGCCGCGCGAACGACTACTTCGTTGAGAATATCCAGAAGCTCGGTCTCATCGAAATGGATCGTACGTCCTGGAAATGGCAGTTGAATGACTCCTTCTGGGTGATGGGTGGCGAACGCCTCGGCTTCGAGCACTTGGGCAAGAAGATCGTCTTCGGCAAGGGCCTCACTGACGCGGAGGCGAAGCAGGTGCTAGGGACCTTGCAGGAAGCGCTGAAGAAAGCCCGGAAGCAGGCGGCGGCTCAATAGGGCTCGATCCTGAACGCATTCCCACGGAGACGCCGCGTGGGTTGCCCTTCGATCACGGACTCATTCACCATGGCCTTGGCTGCCGCTGAGGAAAGCGCTTCATCGATACGGTTCACGGCCCCCGCAGGCACTTCGGCCAGTACGAGACGCTCGAGCAGTTCCGTGCGATCGAGGTTGGCGATCGGCACGGCCAATGTCTGCGCCAACTCGTGCCGTTTGCGCACGCGCATCACATTCGTCTTGAACGCTTCCATGTCCGCCAGGAAGGGGAGGCCCAGCGCGTTGCACAAGGCGCGGAACTGCGCGTCACTGCCCACGGCCAGAATGATGCGCCCCCCGTCCGCACAGGCGAAGATCTCACCGTACGGCGCGATGTTGGGGTGCAGCGTACCGATCGGTTTGGCGACCGCACCGGCCATCAGCGAGTTGCTCGCCTGGTTGATCAGACCCGTGAGCGCTGCTTCTTCAAGGGAAACCTCGACATAAGCCCCGCGACCGGTGGTGGTCCGTTGCAACAGCGCCAGCAGCACGCCTTCCTTCAGTTGGTGAGCCGCCAGCACATCGATCAGCGCGATGGGCAGCTTGGCCAGGTGGTCATCGTCGGTGCCCGTCATGCTGATGTAGCCGGTCTCGGCCTGCAGCACCACATCGAAGGCCGGGCGGTCGGGCTGGTCGGCGAAGCCCTTGATGTGGCCGTGGACCACGCGCGGGTTCAGGGCGCGCAGGCGCTCGCGTTGCAGTCCGAGCTTCTTGGCATCGGCGGCCAGGTGGTTGGTGATCAGCACATCGGCCTTGGCGACCAGCGCATCGAACGCCTCACGGTCCTTGGTCGTGGAAAGGTCCACGAACCGATGATCCTTGCCCCAGTTCACACTGCTGAAGTAGGCGCTGACGGGGGAAGTGGGATCCTCGCTGGGCAGCTTCCATTTGCGCGTGACGTCGCCGCCGGCGCGCTGGTTCTCCAACTTGATCACCGTGGCACCGAGCTCCGTGAAGAACATGCCCACGGCTGGTCCGGCAAGCACGCCGGCTGTCTCGATGACGAGGAGGTCCTTGAGCATTGGGCGAAGGTAGGAGGGGCGAGTTCGAGGAAGGACTGGATCGACCGCTGATCGCGGTCGGACCAGGTTTGGCCGTGAAGTGGATCAAAGCCGAGGGCGCTGTGCGCCCTCGGGGCTTTTTCCTTTCCGTCCTCGCTCTAGCTGCGCTTGGCTCGTCCGGTCAGGAAAAAGCCCCGCTGCTTTGCAGCGAGGCTTGATCATCAAGTGCCCAGGACTGGACTCGAACCAGCACAACCTTTCGGTCACTACCCCCTCAAAGTAGCGTGTCTACCAATTTCACCACCTGGGCAGGTGGGCGCGTTAGCGCTAACGGGCGGCGAAGATAACAACCTGCGCGAACGTGGAAAGCGAAAGCTCAAAGAGGCTTGTCGGCCTCCGCGCTTCGCAGGTGCACAACACGCAGGTGCAAGCCCTGTTGAACAGCGGGTAGCTCAACGGAGGTCCCGTTATCGAAGGCTTCCTCCATATGGCGCATCTCCTCATCCCAAAGCGCCATCAGGTCCGCATCGCTGATGCCCTCGCTCACGGCGTGGGGGATCAGGGGGATGGTGGGATGTTGGTCGCGGGCCATGATGATGATAGGCGCTACGAACCTAGATCGCGCGTCGCGGCGAGCAGGCCGCGAAGTATCAACATTGCCCACAGCGAGCGGTTGGATCCTCCTGGATGGAGCGTCCACCTAAGGATTCACGACTTATCCTCAAAGCCCTTCATCCGGTCGGGCCGGGCGGCGGTGAAGTACACGCATGGAGAGCTTGGAGAGCATTTCTTCGCGATCCGCTGGTGGCGGCGTATTCGGAGCTTCGAGATCTCGAGGTAGCGGGCGGTCGTCTCCGATCAGTACGAGCTGATAGAAATGGTCGAGTTGTTCTGCGGTCATAGGTGGCTGGGTCGGTCGTTCGTTGGTATCCATGGCATGTCCTTCTTGGACCATGCGAACCTACCGGGGTGGTTTCGCTCCCACCATACCTAGAAACTGGTAGTTTTTGGGGGGTAAGCCCTCCGAAATGCCGTTCTCTACCTAATAGAGGGTAGGCGGCAGGGGGACAGGGCGAGAAGTCCATAGCACAGAGCCGACCAACTGACACTCGAGGAGGTCCGGAACGAAGAAGCCCCGGCTTTCGCCGAGGCTTCTGTGATCCCGCTGGGGCTCGAACCCAGGACCCCAACATTAAAAGTGTTGTGCTCTACCAGCTGAGCTACAGGATCAATACACGCTTTCAGGAAAAGCGGCTGCAAATGTAGCGATCGGATGATCCGCTCCAAGTGCTGATCTTCAACTTCCCTTTTTCTCGATGATCGGATGGCGTTCGAAGGGCTTGTTGCGATCGAAGAGGTAGCGGTAGGTAGCGAGGGTGCGATAGTTGGTGGCGCCGAGGTTCTCGCACACCTTCAACATCTTCGGGTTGAAGTCGCCGATCCATGTGAGGATGGTGTCCTGGTAGAGCTTGTCTTTCACAAAGGTCTTCTCGCCGTGCACGATCATCACGCCTTCAATGCCCTTGCCCTGGTGCTCCTTGGCCACGCCGAACACAATGCCCGTCATGGTCTTCACGGTGCCGCGCCACTTGTGGTAAAGGAACTTGAGCTTGCCCAGCCAGTTGAGATCACCGTTCACATATCGGAAGATCTCATTCAGTTCAGGCAGGCTCACATACATGGCGATGGGCACGCCTTTGTGGTAAACGAAGATGATCAGTCGCGGGTCCATCACCGGCTTCATGCTCTTCACGATCTTCAGTGCCGTGGATTCCTCCATGGGCTTGAAATTGTCGTGGTCCACCCAAGCAGCATTGAGCACGGTGCGGAAATCGTCCGCGATCTGCGCCACGCTGCGGCCCTTCACATCGGCCACGCGGTAGTCCGGATCGCCCACCACCTGATTGTATTTGCGGTGGAAGATGGGGTGCACCGGTTGCGTCGCGCTCATCTTGTAGAAGAGCTGGCGGAAGTACACCTGGAAGCCATAGCGCTCCAGCAGGTCCTTGTAGTACGGCGGATTGTAGTTGGTGCCGTAGATGGGGGTGTCCTTGAAATTCTCGATCAGCAGGCCCCAGTACATGTTGCGGTCGCCCAGGTTGATGGGGCCGTCCATCGCCTCCATGCCCTCCGCCTTCAGCTTTTCGCGCGCTGCGTTCAACAGAAGGTCCGCTGCGGCCTGGTCGTTGATGCACTCGAAGAAGCCCATGCCGCCCGTAGGTTGCTTCTCGGTATGGGCGGTCTTTGGGTTGATGAAGGCCGCGATGCGCCCGATCGGTCCCCCCTGGGCGTCATACAGCACCCAGCGCCAAGCCTTTCCATCTTTCAGCAGCTTGTTCTTTTCCGCGTCGAAGACCTTTTGGATATCCTGCTTGAGGTGGGGGATCCAGTTGGCGTCGGTGGCGTAGATCCGCCAGGGAAGCCGCATCCAATCGTTCAAGGTGCGGGCGTCGGAAACTTCCGCAATGCGCATGGCCATGCTGCGAAGATGCGCATCGCTGGCGGACCGGCCTTCGGGTACATTCGCGGCACCCATGGCCAGGCCCATCTTCCTGATCGGTTTCATGTGCAGCGGCAAGACCCGCATCGGTCGCGCACTGGCGGAGCGTATGGGCCTTCAACACGTGGATATCGACCGGGTGGTGGAAGCCCGCGTAGGACCCTTGGTGCCGTTCTTTCAAGCTCAAGGCGAAGAGGCCTTTCGGGAAATGGAGTGGACCGTGTTGCACGAACTGCTTGACCAGCAGGACTTGGTGGTCTCCACCGGTGGCGGCACGCCCACGGTTGGCGACAACCTGACGCGGATGTTGGTGGCGGGACCGGTCGTGTTCCTCGACGTGTCGATGGGGGTGTTGATGCCCCGCATCATCCGGTCAGGCGGTGATCGTCCGCTGTTGCTCGGTCTGAAAGGGGAAGCGTTGCGCGAACGCGTTGAGACCCTCCTGGCGGACAGGATGCCCGCTTACAGTGGAGCCACTTTGGTCGTTGATGGTGATGGCACGCCTGAGGAAGTGGCGCAGCGCATTCAGGAGGTGCTCTAGGAGAGGAACACGGCGTCCTTCCTACCAAGCTCGACACTGATGTGTTCCTGCACGGTCGTGCTGAGCGTCAGTCCCACGATGTCGGCGCGGATGGGGTAAGTGCGGTGGCGGCGGTCCACCAGCACAACGGTCGTGAGCTTCTTCAAGGGGACGCGAACCAGATGGGTGGCCGCGTGCATCAAGGTCCTGCCGCTCATCAGCACATCGTCCACCAACACGACCACCCGGTCCTTCAGGTCCTTCAGATCGGCGTTCAGAGTCGCGGGCCCGGTCAGCGGGTCCTCCTTGTCCAGCTTCAATTCCACAAGATCGACCTTCAGGTCGCTCACCGATCGGAGCTGCTCGCTCAGGCGCTTGGCAAGAAGCAGACCGCGGGGTGCGATGCCCACCACCACGATGCTCTTCTCTTCACAATTCTCTTCGTGCAGCTGGTGTACGATGCGCTCCAGCGTCCGCTGCACGCGGTCATGGTCCAGCACCAGGGTACGCTCCATGCTCATGGTGCCAAGATAATGGTGCGTGCTTCGAACCCTGGATGCGACCGATGTGTTCCCGGTGCATCTTCGCGTTCCTTCCGCCACCATGATCGTACTTCTTTCCCCCGCCAAGGACCTGGACATGCGGCCCGTGCCTGCTGTGAAAGGTGCCACGCAGCCCGCCTTTCTCGAACAGAGCGCGCGGTTGATGGAGAAGCTGCGCACACTTTCCCCGAAACAACTGTCGAAACTGATGGACATCAGCCCAGCCCTTGCACAGTTGAACCACGAACGCAATCAGGCCTGGGCCACACCCTTCACGGCGAAGAACGCGAAGCCGGCCGCACTGGCCTTTAACGGCGAAGCTTACCGCGGTCTCAACGCAGCCTCCTTGACGGGCGATGACCTGCGCTTCGCCCAGCACCACTTGCGCATCCTGAGCGGTCTGTACGGTCTACTGCGCCCTTTGGACCTGATCCAGGCCTATCGATTGGAGATGGGTTCCACTTTCGGTGTGGGACGCGGAGTGAAGAACCTTTACGCCTTCTGGGGCGACACGTTGAATACAGCGATCGGAGCAGCACTTGCGACGAACGAAGGGGACGTGGTGGTCAACCTGGCTTCCACGGAGTATTTCAAAGCTGTGCGTGCCGCGAAATTGAAGGCCCGTGTGATCACTCCCGTGTTCAAGGACAAGGTGAACGGCAGCTACAAGATGCTCATGGTCTTCGCCAAACACCAGCGCGGAGGCATGAGCCGTTGGATCATTCGCAACCGAGTGCTGGAAGTGGAGCACATCAAGAACTACACGGAGGATGGGTACCGGTTCGCTCCGGACCTGAGCACCTCTGATGAGTGGACCTTTGTGCGCGACCGCCGCGAGTGACCTCTTGCTCCTTTCGGGTCGAGAACGAACGGTCTTGATAGGGCCGTAACTTGGGAACGTATGGCGATCCTGATCTGGGTGCTGGTGCTGTTGTTCGGGGCGTACGCGGTGCTGTGCGCCTTCTACTGGCTGTTCCAGGAGCGTTTCATCTTTGTTCGTTTCCGGTTGAAACCCTCGTTCGTGTTCAAGTTCCCGGCTTCGTTCGAGGAGCGCTGGACCAAGGCGCCTGACGGTGCGGAACTCCATGGTCTTTACTTCAGGACGGAATCGCCGCGAGGTGTGGTGCTCTACTTCCACGGGAACACTGGCAGCTTGCGTCGGTGGGGACCTCGTGCTACGCGCTTCCTCCGCTTGGGTCATGATGTGTTCATGCCCGACTATCGGGGGTATGGGAAGAGCCGTGGCAAGCTGAATGAGGCCGCATTGCATGCTGACGCGGAGCGCTGGTATCAGGAACTCTTGGAACGGTGGCCTGAGGAGCGGATCACGATCTACGGGCGTTCGTTGGGCACTGGTTTCGCGGTGCCCCTCGCTGCGGCGCATCGACCACGGGGGCTCATTTTAGAGTCGCCTTTTGCCAACTTCATCGAGGTTGCACGTCACTACCTGTCCATTCTGCCGTACCGACTGATCCTACGCTACCCCTTCCGCAGCGACAAAGCCATGTTGCGCGTGAAATGTCCGGTCTACATATTCCATGGAAAGCGCGATCCGGTGGTGCCCTATGCCACGGCGTTGCGGCTCTATTCCCTGGTACCTCCGGACGTTCATCGGGAGATGTTCTCCTTCGCCAAAGGATACCACAACGACCTCGCCCAATACGGCAGGTTCAAGCGGGCCTTGCGACGCATCCTGACAGAGCCTGCTCCGGGCGAGGGTGTTAAGCCATCTTAAGAGCGGATGTGCGCCTTGGGGCGTCTGCCTATCTTCGCCGCCTTCAAACAGAGAACATGAACGTCAGGATCTTTTTCGCACTCGCCGGTCTTGCCGTGCTGAGCGCATGCAACCAAGCCACCGGACAGAAGGACCGGGGCAAGTTGGTGTTGAAGACCACGGAGGATTCCGTGGCTTATGGTATTGGTACCGATGTGGGCATCCGACTGCGCGGCCAGCTTGTGGGCGCCGAGTTGAAGGACAGCCTGAACATGGACATCCTCTCGCGCGGAATTCGCGACGGATTGGACAGCATCGTGCCCGACCAGAAGGTGATGGTGGCCATGCAGATGTACCAGATGGAGATGCAGAAGAAGTACCTCGCAAAGCAGCAGGTGGAAGCCGAGAAGACCCTGCGTGAGAACGAGGCGTGGCTTGCGGAGAACGGCAAACGCCCGGGTGTCATCACCACGGCCAGCGGCCTTCAGTACGAAGTATTGCAGATGGGCACGGGCGCCAAGCCCGGAGCCACCGATCAAGTGACCGTGCAATACCGCGGCACCTTGGTGAACGGACAGGAGTTCGATAGCAGCTACAAGAAGGGTCAACCGGCCACGTTCCGCTTGAACGAGGTGGTGGCGGGATGGACCGAAGGACTGCAACTGATGCCCGTGGGCAGCAAGTTCAAGTTCTACATACCGAGCAACCTGGGCTGGGGCGCACAAGGCGCTGGTGACGGCATTCCACCCAACAGCACCGTGCTGTTCGACGTGGAACTGCTGGACATCGTTCCCGCCGCGAAGTGACCGACCACAAGATCCGAGGAGAAGGCCCCGATGGGGCCTTCTCCCATTTCAGGGGAGCGGAGGCCCTTCTGGGAGCGGCATCCAATGCGTCACGTCCTCGAAGAAATGATTGCTGGTGCCTTCACCAAGCCAGAAATGGCTACCGGTTGCCTTGCCGGTCTTGCTTGGGTTCTTGATGAAGTAGTTGTGCGCGAATCGTAGGATCACGGCGGGGCGCGCTTCCACGGCACCCGTCTTTCCTGGAAGGTACACCTGATGTCCGGGGATCCAACAGAGCACGCGCATACCGTCCTCTGGCAGGCGTTCGTCCACGGGTATCCAAGGTGCGTGCATCTTGCGGAAAGACCGCGCCAAGATAGCTGTGGGAGCGACGGGCTCAGTGGCAGTTCAACTGTGGATACCGCACGCCAAGTACCAATCCCAGCAGGTCATCAGCAGCTTGCTTCCCGGCAGCGCGCAGTTCAGGAGAAGCTTCGGCGAAGAGCTTCTCGGTCTCCTTCTTCACCAGGTAGCGCAACAGGTCCTCGTGCACTTCAAGGCCGGTGGCGCTGATCACGCCTTCACGGCTGTGGTTCCACTGCCAGAGCAGTGCAATGGCCAGTTGAACGGAGGAGCGGTCGTGCAAGCGCCCACCTTGGATCACGGTCCGCTCGCCTATGTGGTAGTGTGCGAGGGCCCTGAGAGAGGTGCGCAGGATGCCAACCAGACTCTCGACCGAGATGGTGCCTACAGGCGGTTCCACGAGGTCCTTCGGTGTGATCTCATCGCGGCGCTGGAAGGAGAGCTGATGGGCCATCGGCATGCTCTTGTTGAACTCCACCATGGCCGCAGTGACAAGGCCGGGGTGACCGACCAAAGTGCCGTCATGACCATCCACGGCCTCGCGTTCCTTGTCCCCAAGCATTTCCAGATAGCCG
>JADZGG010000278.1 GCA_020854015.1 Flavobacteriales bacterium | reverse complement strand
CGTGAAGGGCCGACCCTGCAGATCGCCGGTAGCGTGTACCGCGTGGTGCACAAGCTGCTGCCCTCCTTCTGGCCGCGCATCAGCCGCCGCGTGATGATGATCACCGGTGGGGCGGCAGGCCTGAGCGCGGCCTTCAACACGCCGTTGGGTGGGATCGTTTTCGCTGTGGAAGAGCTGACCAAGACACACCTCGCCAACTTCCGCACGGCGGTGTTCACCAGCGTGATCATTGCCGGCATGACGGCGCAGCAGCTCATGGGCAGCTACCTCGGCGCCGGTGAGGAACTGCTCTACCCCAAGCTCTCTCCTGTGGGCGGTTCATTCATGTACAAGGTGCTGGCCATCGGCATCGTGGCGGGCGTTTCCGGCGCGTTGTTCTGCAAGGTTGTCCTGCTCTTCGACAAGCTGCGGCGCGGCCTTCGTTCCATTCCGGCGCAGGCCATGTGGGCTCTGGGCTGCGCCTTCCTCTTCGCCATCCTCTTTCACTTCCTGGGTGATCATGTGTTGGGCAGCGGCAAGCTGGTGCTCCGGCAGTACCTCTTCGATCGGGAGGTGGATCCCACCTGGAAGGACATCGTCGCCCGCATCCTGGGGCCGTTGGTCTCGTTCAGTGCTGGTGGCGCGGGCGGCATCTTCGCGCCTTCACTCAGTAGTGGCGCCGTGATCGGCGGTTGGATCGCTCAGCTCTTCGACCCGTCCGCTGGTGAATTCCGCGTGCTGGTGCTCTGCGGCATAGTGGCCTTTCTGACCGGTGTGTCGCGGTCACCGTTCACCTCTGCCATCCTGGTGTTGGAGATGACCGACCGCCATAGCGTGATCTTCCAGCTGATGTACGCGGCCATGGTGGCCTATATGGTGAGCTACAGCATCGACCGCAAGAGCTATTACGAACGCATGAAGCTGCGGCTCCTCGCCGCCATGCCCTCCATCGATAGGCGTCCTGAAGGCCGTAAAGGCACCAAGCCCAGCGAGCCGGACCAGCCTTCCGAGGACGACCCTTCATCTTCACCCAACGCGGGGATCGGTCTGGGTTAACTTTGCGACGTCCATCGGAGCGCTGGCGAAGGTGGACAATGAACACATGAAGGCATACCACGACCTGCTGCGCCGCATCCTCGACGAGGGAGTGCAGAAGCACGATCGCACCGGCACCGGCACCATCAGTTGCTTCGGTCACCAGATGCGCTTCGACCTGAGCGAGGGCTTCCCTTTGGTGACCACCAAGAAGCTGCACGTGAAGAGCATCATCCACGAGCTGCTCTGGTTCCTCAGCGGCGACACCAACATCCGCTACCTGAAGGAGAACGGCGTACGCATCTGGGACGAGTGGGCCGATGCCGAAGGGAACTTGGGACCTGTGTATGGCTACCAGTGGCGCAGCTGGCACACCACGGATGGCCGCACGATCGATCAGATCAGTAACGTGGTGGAACAGATCAAGCGCAACCCCGACAGCCGTCGCCTGATCGTAAGCGCTTGGAATCCCGGCGACGTGGACCGCATGGCGTTGCCACCCTGCCACACCATGTTCCAGTTCTACGTGGCCAATGGGAAGCTCAGCTGCCAACTCTACCAGCGCAGCGCGGATACGTTCCTCGGGGTGCCCTTCAACATTGCCAGCTACGCGTTGCTCACCTTGATGATTGCGCAGGTCTGCGATCTTCAGCCCGGCGAGTTCGTGCACACCTTCGGCGACGTGCACTTGTACAACGACCACCTCGAGCAGGCCCGCCTGCAGCTCACCCGGGAGCCACGGCCCCTGCCAACGCTCCGCATCGACCCCAGCGTGAAGGACATCTTCGCCTTCCGCTTCGAGCATTTCACGCTCGAGAACTACGATCCCCATCCACACATCAAAGCCAGCGTCAGCGTATGATCATCAGTGCCATCGCAGCGGTCGCCGACAACGGCACCATCGGCAAGGACGGCGGTCTTCCCTGGCACCTGCCGGACGACATGAAGTTCTTCCAGCGCACAACCGTGAACCACTATGTGATCACGGGTCGCAAGAACTACGAAAGCATCCCCGAGCGTTTCCGCCCGCTCCCCAACCGCACCAACATCGTGGTGACCCGTGCCGAAGGCTACAAGGCCCCGGGCGCGCTGGTGTGCCGCTCCATCGAGGAGGCGTTGGACATGGCCCGCAATGCCGGCGAGACCGAGTGCTTCATCATCGGTGGTGGTCAGGTCTACGAGGAAGCGTTCGAGAAGAAGCTCATCCACCGCATCTACCTGACCAGCGTGCACGCCGAGATCGTCGGCGACGTCAAGTTCCCTTCCATCGGGAAGGGTTGGAAGGAAGTCTGGACCGAGCATCACAAGGCTGACGCCAAACACGAGTTCCCGTTCACTTTCAAGGTGCTTCAGCATTTGAACTGAGCTCCCGGCGGGGCCGGACCGATGTCGAACTAAACCTTGGGCATGGTGCTTGCGTCCTAAGCCTACAACCAACGGAACGCCCCATGTACAAGCAACTCTCCCTGGCAGCGGCCTTCGCCTTCCTCGCCCTTGTTTCCTGCCGCAAGGAGGACAAGGCCGACCCGACCGACTTCGACTATACCAGCGCAACGGACAATGCCCGCGCCGAGGATGCCTTCACCGATATGTTGCGCTCAGTGGACGATGCTGCGGAAGCGAACGGCCTGCGCGACGCCAACGATGCCT
>JADZGG010000277.1 GCA_020854015.1 Flavobacteriales bacterium | reverse complement strand
CGGCAGCCTACGGCGAGGTGATCCACCTTTAGGGGTTGGACAAGTCCGACCCGGAAGGTGGGCACAATGCCCCACCCGTCCGTGACCATGGAAAAGGTACCTGACCGACCCGCCTCCGACGCCGCCCGCTTCTTCGACCGTACAAGCGGGAACTATCGGGAGAAGTACACCCGGTCCAGCCCTTTCCATCACTACTACTTCAATGAGCGGTTGGACAAGGCTACGCGCGGCCTGGAGCTGAGCGACAAGAACGTCCTGGACATTGGTAGCGGCACCGGGAACCTCTACGACCACTTGCTTCCCCGGTTTCCCGGGGTCCGCTTCTTCGCCACCGACGTAAGCGCTGGCATGTTGTCCCAAAGCCTGGTACCTGAAGCGGACCGTTTTGTGGGATCTGCTTACGATCACCAGTTCGCGCAGCGCACTTTCGACGCGGTCTTCATGTTGGGAGTCACGACCTATATGGATGCTGCGGAACTTGAGCGGAACCTGGCCTTCATCGCCAGAAGCTTGAACCTGGGTGGACAAGCGATCATCACCTTCACCCACAGCGGTGGTCTGGACACTTGGATGCGCTGGTTGCTGAAGCTGCCACTGCGCCTTTTCGGCAGCCGCGACAAGGTGCTCAGCTCGGGTGTACGTACCCGTACCTATGGCGTTGATGAAGCGAATAAGGCACTCGCGTCCCACCTGAAGATCGACCGGTTGGAGTTCCACAACCACACCGTTTTCCCCTTCGGCCTGCTTCTACCGGGACTTTCGATCGCTCTGGCCCATCGTATCGACCGGCTGTCCACCACCAACCCGCTGCACCGCTTGCTGAGCTCGGACATCATCGTACGGTGCTCTGCTAAAAGGTTGCTTTGAGGCAACCCCTCTCCTACAGGTCGTCTTCACAGCGGACCGTTCACCGATCCTGCCTTTCAAGGGTCGGCCACCTCCGGGCGAACGGTACCTTTGACCTCTCCGATGCCCCGCATCCTCCGCATCATCAACCGCTTCAACCTCGGTGGCCCCACGCACAACGCGGCCTACCTGACGAAGCACCTGCCCGGCGACTACGAAACGCTGCTTGTGGGCGGGCAATGGGATGAAAGCGAGGAAGGCAGCAAGCACATCCTTGATGCCATCGGCGTGGAACCATTGATCCTGCCGGAAATGCGCCGCGACATCGCCCCTTGGCGCGATCGTACCGCCTACCGCCGGGTGAAGCAGTTGATCAAGGAGTTCAAACCGGATATTGTGCATACCCACGCTGCCAAAGCCGGTGCCGTGGGCCGCATGGCCGCCAGCGAGATGGGCGTGAAGGTGATCGTGCACACTTTCCACGGCCACGTGTTCCATAGCTATTTCGGGCAGATGCGCACCACGATGTACAAGAACATCGAGCGCTTTCTGGCCCGGCGCAGCTCACGTATCGTTGCCATCAGCGAACGACAGAGGGCCGAACTGGTCGATGAGCATCGGATCTGCGCCGACAATAAGGTGAGCGTGATCCCCTTGGGCTTCGACCTTAGCAAGTTCCAGCAGGACCTTGAGGCCAAACGGAAGCTGTTCCGTCGCGTGTACGGGGTGTCCGATGACGAGATCGCCGTGGGCATCGTCGGCCGCTTGGTCCCTGTGAAGAACCACGATCTCTTCCTCCAGAGCATGAAGCACCTGTCCGAGCGCACGGGTAAGAAGGTGCGCGCCTTCATCGTGGGCGATGGCGAGGAGCGTGAGCGCTTGGAACAGGTGACCCGTGACCTGGGCCTGAGCATGGCGGCAGGCCCCTTCTTCAATGGGCACGGATTCGGGTATGGTGTGAACGGCAAACCCTGCGTAGCCAATGCCCAGATCACCTTCACCAGCTGGATCAAGGAAGTGGATGTGGTCAACGCCGGCTTGGACATCGTCGCCCTGACGAGCAATAACGAAGGCACTCCGGTAACGTTGATCGAAGCGCAGGCGGCCAACAAGCCCGTGGTGAGCACCAACGTGGGCGGCATCGAGAACGTGGTGCTGAACGGACGCACCGGCCTGCTCAGCCCACCGGGGGATGCGTTCCGCTTGGCTGACAATCTGCTCCAGGTCATTGAGGACGAAGCCCTGCGCGCCAGATTGGGGGCCGGTGGCTGGGACCATGTGCGGGAGCGCTACCATTATTCCCGGCTGGTTTCCGACACGGACAGGATGTACCGTGAATTGCTAGGCTGAGCCCACGGGCCAACCGTTACATTTGCGCAAATACGAAGGCATGGGAAGGGTATTGGGCTTACTGTTCGTGCTTGCGGTGCTGGCCACCGGTTGCACGATCAACAAGGACATCATGTTCAAGACACCCACGGACTATCAGTTCGCGGTGCCGCCTGATTCCATCGACCCCAACTTCACCATCAACCAGAACGATTTCCTGCAGTTCAGGCTCTTCGCCAATGACGGCTTCCGCCTCATTGACCTGATCTCCGAAGAGAACATGCGCATGCCCAGCCAGCGGCAGTTGAACTCGTATCTGGTCTCCACGGACGGCATGGTGAAACTCCCATTGATCGGGCGGGTACCGATCTCGGGCAGGACATTGCGAGAGGCCGAGCTTTATCTGGAGGAAATGTATGTACCGTACTACAATCGTCCTTTCGTGCAGCTCACCGTATTGAACCGCAGGGCCATTGTGTTCCCCGGTTCAGGTGGGGATGCCCGTGTGGTGAATCTCGACAACAACAGCAGCACGCTTACCGAAGTGCTGGCGCAGGCCGGTGGCATTACCGACCGGGGCAATGCTCACAAGGTGAAATTGTTCCGCAAGAAGGCCGGTGGTGGACGCCTTGTATATCAGTTCGACCTGAGCGATATCGAGGGCCTGAAGTACGCTGATATGATCATCCAAGGGGACGACATCATCTATGTGCAACCGAACCCCGAGCTGGCCCGCGAACTGTTGCAGGACCTGGCCCCGCTCATCACGCTCCTGACCACCACGGTGCTCGTGCTCGGCTTGGTGCAAGCCCTACAGAACTGACCATTGCATGATCAGCGAAGAAGGGACCGCCCGGAACAACAATCTGGACAGTTATCGTGAGCGCATCACGAACTTCAGTAATGAGTTCGATCTCGGGCTGTTCATTTACATCGTCAAGCGCTCGTTGATCTGGATCGTCCTATGCATCCTGCTCGCCCTTGCAGCTGCTTACATCTACCTGCGATACACCGCACCGACCTTCGAGAGCAAGGCTGTCATCCAGCTCAGCCAGCATAACAACGCACGTAAGGTCCTGGACGTCACCGACATCACCGAGGACAAGTCGATCCAAGCCGATGTTGAACTGATCCGGTCCAAGTTCTTCGTAGGCATGGCGCTGGACCGCCTGCCGCTAGCCGTCAGTTACTACTACAAAGGCCAGATCCTCACGAAGGAATTCTACACTGAGAGCCCTTACACGTTGGAAGATCTGGTGGTGGCTGACACACTGGTGCTCGATCGCCCCATCTTATGCGTTCCCAGCGCCGAGAACAAGGTGAAAGTGAGCTATTCCGTGGACGGCAATGCTTTCGCGGAGCTCTTCGACCTGCGGTCCCGGATCGTCACCCCCCATTTCAGCTGCAGGCTGAAGTTGAGCGAGGGCAGCACCTTCGCCACGCCGGACCCGGACGGCACGCACTACTTCGTTCTGAACAATAAGGCCACCCTCATCGGTCGGTACACCAAACAGCTTTCCATACAGATCCTGGACGCGAACGCCAAGACCGTGGTACTGAGCTGCAAAGACCACAACAGCATACTCGCCAGGGATATTCCGCAGGCCAGGGCGCAGACCTTCATCGACTCTGCTGTGGAGCGGAACCGGGCCAGCGCCGAGGCCATCCTG
>JADZGG010000276.1 GCA_020854015.1 Flavobacteriales bacterium | reverse complement strand
TTGCCGCACCGGACCAAAGCGATCGAGCGTGTTCTTCTTCACGAAAGCGTCCACCTCTTTCATTTCCGCATCAGTAAGGCCGCTGTATGCCTTGGCGAAGGTGACCAGCTTGTCATCCTGCCAGAGTCCGAAGGTGTGGTCCGTATAGAGGTCGGCTCTGCGCCCATGGCCCTGCATGCTGAAGGTGAGCACTGCATCAATGCTCAGCGGATCCACCTTCCATTTCCACCAGTCGCCGCGTTTCCGCCCCACCTCGTAGAAGCTCGATCGGCGCTTCAGCATCAACCCTTCAATACTGGTGGTTCGGGCGTGTTCACGGTGCTGAACGATGTCCTCCCAGGAAGTGAAGGCGAGCTTGGGGGAAAGGAGCAATGCGGGATGGCCGGCTTCGCTCACCAAATTCTCCAACAGATCCCGACGTTCGTGTAGCGGACGTTGCCTGATATCGGTCCCCTGATCTTCAAGCAGGTCATAGGCCATGAAGACCACGGGTACATCCGCAAGGATCTTCTTTCCGACCGACTTACGCCCTATGCGTTTCTGCATCTCCGCAAAGGGGAGGGGCGTGCCTTCCTTCCAAGCTAGGATCTCGCCATCGAGCGCCGTGCCTTGTGGCAATGCCTCGCGCAGCGCTTGGAATTCGGGGTACTTGTCGGTGACCAGTTCTTCTCCGCGGCTCCAGACGTAGTGTTGATGTCCACGGATGATCAGCTGTCCTCGGATGCCATCCCACTTGTGCTCCGCCTGCCAGTCCTGCGGATCGCCCAAAGGAAGGAGCTCCGAAAGACCTGCACCGGCCGCACGTCCTTCCTCTCCTTCGAGCCCGTAGGCCAGGTAGAAGGGGTAGGGGCGGGAGGTCTGATCCGCGGCGTTCTCAGCAAAGATCAGGTCCTGATAGCTGGTGGTGTGCGGGCTCCAGTCGCCCATGAGGCGGTGTGCGATGGCGTCCTCTTCCAGTCCAGTGGCCTTGCTCAGTCCCTTCACCATGATCTTTTGACTGACCCCGATCCGGAATCCGCCCGTGATGATCTTGTTGAAGACGAAGAGCTCCATGTTCGCGAGACCCGCCCAAGCAGCCTTCACCTGTTTAGCCTTGTCAGGCTCGGGGAGATGTCTCAGAGCCTCCACATAATTCACCCATTCGGTAAGGCTCTGCGTGATAGGCTGCCCCAACTTGGCAATGTGGGTAACGGTCTCCGCGAAGTCACCGACCACATGGTAGCTGGCCTCGAACAGCCAATCGGGAATGCCGCTGACCTCGGCGGCCCATTGGCGCAGCTGGGTGCTGGTCACGGGTCGCTTTGGTCTCCGACCGCTGAGCAAGGCGATGGTCCAGAGCTTGTCCGCATCCGGTGCCTCACCGAAATAGCGGGCCAGCGCGTCCACTTTGGCGTTGGTGCTGGAGGTTGCGTCCAGTTCCTCAAAAAGCTGAGCCGCGCGTTTCATGGAACTTCGGGAGAGGACATTGACCGGTCAGGTTCTCCACCTTCAGGATCCGGCTTCACTTGAGTTTCGTCCTTTCGGTTGCCATCTGAGGCATCCGTGCCTTGCTCTGCGCCGCCTTCTCCAGAGAACTCTGTGCTTTCGGCCGTTGCATCATAGCCGATGCTTTGCAGGTACTGGCTGAACACGTCCGTGTAGCCATGTGTGGCGATGACGCGTTCAGCCCCTGTTTCCTTCACCGCTTGCAGGAGCGCATCCCAATCGGCGTGGTCGCTGAGAACGAAACCCTTGTCGATGTTGCTTCTTCGCCGCCAGCCGCGCAGCTGCATCCAACCACTGGCCATTGCAGCGGAATAGGGCTTCATCTTGCTTGTCCAGGGTGTGCCAATGGCGCTTCCGGGGGTGACCACCAGTGCTTGCCGGAAGCGCTCCTTCGGAGTGTCCCTGGTGATCACCTCCCAAGGTGGGAGCTGAAGCCCGGTCGCCTCGAGCACCGTGTTCATGTTCGCCACAGCACCATGAACGAGGATGGGGCCGATGCTGGGATCCACACCCTTGATGACCCGTTGCGCTTTTCCGAGGCTGTATGCGCTGATGATGCTACAGGTATCGTTCCCGGCGTTCTGGCGCCACCAGGTGTTCATCTCTGCGAAGACCTGAGCGGGTTCTGGCCAGCGGTATATCGGGAGTCCGAAAGTGCATTCAGTGATGAAGGTGTCACACTTCACAGGCTCGTAGGCTTCGCTCACCCCGTCCGCAGCTCGCTTATGGTCGCCTGTGGCCACCCAGACCTCGCCGTTGTGGGCGACACGGACCTGGACACTTCCCGGAATATGGCCCGCAGGATGGAAGCTGAACCGGACCCCATTGATAGTCACGGACCCGCCGTGGTCGAGCGTTTCAATGCGCAGGTCCTCGCCCAAGCGGGCATGGAGCAACGGCTTGGTCACGGGACTGCACAGGTAGTGTCCATGCCCGCGACGGGCATGGTCGCTGTGGGCGTGCGTGATCAACGCCCTGTCCACGCTACGCCAGGGGTCGATGTAGACATCGGCCTGCGCACAGTGTATGCCACGGGGGCTGAATGAGAGAAGCGGTTCCATGATCTTGACGAACAACCCGTCAGCATAGGAAGTTCCAAGATGGGCACGAAGAGCACCTGCTTCAACGGTTCGACGTCGTTTTCTACATTGGCGCTTCACCAGACCGGAATTCCGCCATGCCTGTAGCCATTGCCGAGAAGTTATGCCTGGAGTGCGGTGAGCCGATCAAAGGGCGCACTGACAAGAAATTCTGCTCGGATGCCTGCCGGAACATCTATCACTATCACGCCAACAATGCGCCCATCAACTACGTGCGTAACGTCGTGAATATCTTGAAAAGGAACCGGAGGGTATTGAGCGAACTGAACAACGGAAGGGAAGGCACCAAGAAAGTGCACCGAGACAAGTTGGTGGAGCGCGGCTACAACTTCATGTACCACACCAACATCTACCGGACGAAAGCGGGTAACACCTACGTGTTCTGTTTCGAACACGGGTATTTGGAGCTCAGCGAGAACTGGTTCACCCTTGTTCGAAGGGATGAATACCTGGAGCGCTCGGGGGACGCGAAACCGGACTGAGCGGAACCTTTAGCAGCCGGCCCAGATCAAGAGGATCACGGCAGCGAAGCAACAGAGCGCAAAGATGACCGGCGCGCCGATCTCATTCTGTTCAGCTTCTTCAGGGAAGTGCCCTTCGTGGTGGTGGTCTGCCATGGTGATGTGTATCGTGCGGCAAATATATCCGCATCAGCCGTTGCTGGTGCGTTGCTCATTTATGTGCTCACCAACAACTGGCGGTGGATCTCCGCAGAAGGCCTGGCCGGCTCAGTTCATGCTGAACGTGGGCTGGCGCAACACCATGCGTGCGATCACGTGAGCCTCATTGGCCCGCATCCGTCTCACGATCGCGCTCACCTGTTCGTCCAGCTCACGATCGCTCAACTTGCTCAGGTCCTTATACACCGGAAGGCTGTTCCGGCTCTTGAGGATCAATGCTATTTTGTAGGCGCGTGACATGGTTCCTGTATTATAGACGTGTCAGCAGTTGAGAAGGATGCCTCTGAACTGCACCGATCGGACCGAAGGGGCGTTCGGCTAGGTGAACGGTCGTTCCTGGCAGAGGAACAGCGGCCGTCACTATCGCCTTCTTGGTTCGCTTGGGGGCGTGGTCGCTCTAATTACTCGCTCTCCCTCCGTTGATCAAGGCTCGCCGTCCCTCTTGGGCGGGTTTCTACTTGGCGGATGGCTCAATTGGAAGCCCTATACTCCGGAAGGACACGAAGCAAAAAGCCCCTGCGATCTCCTCGCAAGGGCTTTGGTCTGGTCGGGGTGAGAGGATTCGAACCTCCGGCCTCTACGTCCCGAACGTAGCGCTCTACCGGGCTGAGCCACACCCCGAATCGGGTCCGCAGGCCTTCCGGCGAGCGGGCGGCAAAGATAAGAGGATCGGGGAACGATCAGGCGTCGTACTTGTAGCCGATGCCCTTCACGGTCTTGATGCGCTCATCGCCGATCTTCTCGCGAAGCTTGCGAATGTGCACATCGATGGTGCGTTCACCGACGAACAGGTCGCTGCCCCATATGTGTGAGTAGATCTCGTCCCGCTTGAAGACTTTGCCAGGCTTGCTCATCAACAGCACCAACAGCTCGAACTCCTTTTTAGGCAGTTGGATCTCCTCCTTGCCTTTGTAGACAAGAACCCGCTCCAGATCGACCTTGATGCCGTTGGATTCTAGGATCTGGGTCTCGGAGCGCTCGCCGGTGGACCGCTTCAGCAAAGCCTTCACCTTGCTCACAAAGACTTTCGGCCTTACAGGCTTTGTGATGTAGTCGTCCGCACCAGCATCAAAACCTGCGATCTGACTATAGTCCTCACCACGGGCGGTGAGGAAGGTGATCAGGGTATGCTTGAACTCGGGAAGGGCCCTTAGCGTGGTGCGCACTTCCACACCATCCATACCGGGCATCATGATGTCGAGCACAACGAGGTCGGGTCGCTCGGTCTTCGCGATCTTAACGGCATCCTTGCCGTTGTTCGCCACCAGGACCTTCAAGCCTTCGCGCTCCAAGTTGTAACGCAATAGCTCAAGGATGTCCGGCTCATCGTCCACAAGCAACACCTTCTGTATCATTCCTCCCGCCATCAGTTCGTCCATAGTTCGCTGCAAAGGAATAGGGGGTGTGAAGGGAGGGTGTTAAGGCCTGATCAAATATAGGTTAAGCCCTTCAGGGACGTCGAGGAGGAGCGACCCAAGCGCCAAGTCCTATTTTCGCACCCACAAGCGGGAGTAGCTCAGTTGGTAGAGCATCAGCTTCCCAAGCTGAGGGTCGCGGGTTCGAATCCCGTTTCCCGCTCAAAGGCCCCGGATCGTCGGGGCCTTGCATTTTTCGGATCGGTGGTTAACAGATGATAACACGGGACATCGCACAAGAAGTGCGTCAGGGCGTTGTTCCCATGCCAATGAACCAACGATCGGCCCCCATGCTCATTCCCAGTTTGCTTCTTTCAAGTGCGCTCACATGGGTGGCTTGCGAAGGACCACCGAACACAACAACGAAGAACGAACGCACCATGGACAACGAAGTACAAGCCTCAACCCTGGGATCAGATACCGCCACCTTCGGCGCTGGTTGCTTCTGGTGCGTGGAGGCCGTGTTCAGTGAGATGAAGGGCGTGAGCAAGGTGGTGTCCGGCTATGCCGGCGGCTCCGTGGTGGACCCGACCTACAAGCAGGTGTGTACAGGAACGACAGGTCATGCCGAGGTCGCACGGATCGTCTACGACCCCAAGGTGGTGACCTTCGACGAGTTGTTGGAGGTCTTCTGGCAGACGCATGACCCCACCACGCTGAACAGCCAGGGGGCCGATGTGGGCACTCAGTATCGGTCGGCGATCTTCTATCACAATGAGGATCAGCGCCGGACCGCGGAACATTACAAAGCTGAACTGGACAAGAGCGGAGCCTTCAACAAGCCCATTGTCACCGAGATCTCTCCATTGCCCACGTTCTACCCGGCGGAGAACTACCACCAGGAGTATTACGCGCAGAACCCCGATCAGGGCTATTGCCAATACGTGATCCGCCCCAAAGTGGAGAAGTTCCGAAAAGCCTTCGCCAACAAGCTGAAGCCCTAGCCCGTTACCTTGCGCGACCGAGCACACCCGGTCCGTATGATGAAGTTCACTCTTTTGATCGCCTGCTCACTGTTCGCATGGCAGGCTTACTCCCAACGTCCCAGCACTGACCTGGTCCCCAACGGGAGCTTTGAGGTGGTCACCGACGTACCGTACACGTACGATCAATTGAAGGTGGCCAAGGGTTGGACGAATGTCACATTGGGTCTTTCAGAGGTGTTCGACAGCACAGCGTCTTTCAAGACCGTAGGGCTTCCGATCAACGATTACGGCACCATCATCCCGATCCACGGCTCCCGTTGTGCGGGCTTCTTCGCTTGGAAGGATGACATGCGGCGGAATTGGGAAGGGGGCGCCGAGGACCCATTCAAAACAGGCTGGAGCGCCTATTCTGAGTACTTGATGATCCCCCTGGCCAAACCTTTGGAGGCAGGCAAGACCTACAAATTCAGTATGCAGCTCGCCTTGTCCGCGAACAGTGATCGCGCGGTCTCCGGCATCGGAGCCTATTTCTCGCCGATCGCTTTGCGCGGTGAACATCGCCGCTTCCTGCAGGAGAAGGCGCAGGTCGCAACGGAGGACATTCTGCTTGAGCGCGGAACGTGGACTACCATCAAGGGAGCCTTCGAGGCGGATGGGGGAGAGGAGTACGCGGTCATCGGGGTGTTCCCTTACGTAGGGTTCGATACCAAGCGGATAGTTGAAGGTCCTGATAATCAGTATGCTTACTATTACCTGGATAACTTGGTGTTAACGGTTGACCAAGCGGCCGAGTGATCGAAGTAACGATCCGCTGTTCGATCCCTGTTAATTGTTCATAACCACGAACAACACAAAACCTATCTTCGCAGCGTGACGTGGGCTGAGAGTTCACGTCCCTTAGCAAGAACCAACCAAACGAACGAACATGATCATACGCTACGCCTTCGCGTGCTTGGGTTCGGTAGCGGCTGCCGGGCTTATGGCCCAATCGGCAGGCCCGAACCTCGTGAAGAACCCCGGCTTCGAGGAATTCACCACGCCGGTGACCACGTGGGACCAGTTGGACCGCGCCACCGGATGGTCGAACGCCAACAATGGCTCCTGCGACGTGTTCACGGATGTGGCCAAAGGCACCACCGTGGGCATTCCGGAGAATGAACTGGGCAGCGGTGCCACTGCTGCTGAGGGCAAGTACTACGCAGGTTTCGTTGCATACAAGGACGACCAACGCAAGAACTGGAAGCGTTTCCTGGACCACAATGAAGGTCCCTTCCGCCCCGCTTACCAGAACTACAGCGAATACATGCAGAGCGAATTGAGCTCCGCCTTGGTGGCTGGTCAGGAATATGACATCGTCATGAAGGTGAAGCTGGCTTCGAACAGCGATCGTGCTGTCTCTGGCATTGGAGCGTACTGCTCTCCGGTGGCACTCTCTTACAACCACCGTCACCTGCTCGATGAGAAGGCCCAAGTGGTGTCAAAGACCGTTGTTAGCGACAAGGAGAACTGGACCGAGGTGAAGGGCTCCTTCGTGGCCGACGGTACGGAGAAGTTCATCGTGATCGGAGCTTTCCCTGCTGCTGGCATGGAGAAGGCGCCGGCCGTGGTGGGTGCCGATAACCAACGCGCGTATTACTACATCGATGGCGTGAGCCTCTCGGTGCATCCCGAACCCGATGTGGACGGCGACGGCATTCCCGACAAGGACGACAAGTGCCCACAAGAGAAAGGCCTTGCCAACTTGGGTGGCTGCCCTGATGCTGACGGTGACGGTGTTGCCGACAAGATGGACGCTTGCCCGAACCTCGCCGGTCCTGCTGATAAGCAAGGCTGCCCCGATAGTGATGGTGATGGCATCAGCGATAATCTCGACAAGTGCCCCACCGTACCTGGTGTGGCCAGCATGAAAGGTTGCCCGGAGATCAACGAGAAGACCAAGAAGCTCTTCGAGAAGGCACTTACCGGGATCCAGTTCGAGACGGGCAAGAGCACGATCCAGAAGGTGAGCTACCCGATCCTCGATCAAGTGGTGACCGTGATGAAAGAGAACCCCACTTACAATCTGGAGGTTCATGGCCACACGGATGACCAAGGCGACGATGCGAAGAACCAGACCCTCTCCGAGCAGCGCGCTGCCGCCGTGGAGAAGTATCTGGAGGATAAAGGTGTGGCCGCTGCCCGCGTGACCTCTGCTGGACATGGTGAGACCATGCCTGTGGCTGACAACAAGACCGCTGCTGGACGTGCCAAGACCCGCCGCGTGGAGTTCAAGGTGACCTTCATGGAGTGATCCTCTTTGAGTTTACGTGTGAGAGGGGCCTTCGGGCCCCTCTTTCATTTCCAAGCCATGTGACCTCGGTCACCGCTACCAAAGAAGGGGCAGGGCCAACTTTGCACAATGGAATGGAAGCGGACCCGCCTATACAGCATCGTGAATTTCACCTGTCCTTACTGTCACGAAGGCGCGTTCTTTGTTTCGCACCCATATGACTTGAAACAGGCAGGTGATCTGCACAAGGAATGTGCAGTGTGTCATCGCCGTTACAGCATTGAGCCAGGATTCTACTACGGTGCGATGTACGTTGCTTATGCGCTGGCCGTGGCGTGGAGCGTGACCATGTACGTTGCGATGGCCGTGCTTACACCGAATGCGTCACTGATGGTCCAATTCGCTTCGATCACCATTGGCCTTCTACTGGCCGGACCCTTGCTCTACGCATTGTCCAAGATCACCTGGGCCAACTTGTTCTTCAGCTACCGTGGCGTTGCACGCACGCAGGAGGAAATGGCCGCAGCCACGAAAGGGCAGTGAACGTCATTCAGGCTGACCCAGTTCCAAGGCCTGAATAACGAACCGGTGCGGGAGCTTCTTCGTGTTGGAGATGATGTCCGAGAACCCACAGGGTTGCAGTTCATCCATCACCTGATCGATGGCCACGCGCAATTCCATCGGTGGACCCATGGGGGTTTGTTCCTGTAGAAAATCCACCACCACCAGTTGGCCGGAAGGCTTCAATGACGCGTGCACACGGGTGAAGAAACTCTGGCGGTCCGATATATTGAGGTAGACGGTGGTACATAGAGCGTGATCCACCTCGCCGGAGCCGACCCCTGGGTCCCCCGCTGTTACCAATCGTGTCTGAAGACGGTCGGGACCAATGCCTTTCTCGGCGGCCTTCGCTTGAATAGCGGAGATCAGTGCCGGGTCCGTTTCGACCGCGATCACTCGGGCGCCGGCGTCCAGAAGTTCGAACGTGTAGTAACCGTCGCCAGCAAAAAGATCGGCTATCGTACGGCCTTCCACATCTCCCATGAATTTGATCACGCTATCGGCCATCCGCCAATCCGCTGTAGGCATTGCAGGCTTGCTCACCTGTTGTCCTCCATCCACCGGTTTGGGTCCGTCGCCAGGTTTGCAGGATGCGAAGGCGATCAGGGAGATCGCGAACAGGAGCGAGGCGTTCGGCTTCATGAGTGAGGTTCGCACCAAAAATAGATCTTCATTCTGCGGTTGTCATGTGTATTTGTTTCCATGGTGAACAGTTGGTTATCTAATTTCGGCGCGTGCCAAGCATCGGAGAAGAACTCGTCAGTCGCTTTGAAAGCGAGCAACAGAAAGCGATCCTGAACATCCTTTTCACGTCCAACTGGTTGCGTACGCATCATACAGCGTTGTTGGCACCGTTCGGGCTCAGCATGCAGCAGTACAACATCCTACGGATCCTAAGGGGAGCGAAGGGGGAGAAGATGAACATGCACAGCGTGAAGGAGCGCATGATCGACCGCGCTCCCAATGCCACTCGTCTGACTGACAAGTTGCTAACGAAGGGGCTGGTGGAGCGTGAGCGCTGCGAGTCCGATCGGCGCGTGGTGTACATACGCATCACGCCCAAAGGCATGGACATGTTGCAGGTTCTCGACAAACAGATGAAGAGCCATTGGGACCAGGCTCACGGTCGTCTGAGCGATAAGGACGCTCGCGCGGTGAACGCGGCGCTCGATGCGTTGCGCGGATGATCCTAGGGTTTCTTGGGAGCGGCGATGATGCGCTCCCATAGCACTTTCCCTTCCTGGTCATGGATCACCATAACCATGGTTCTGGCCTTCCGAGGTCCCGTGAAGGTCAATGTGGCGAAGTTCCGTTGCTCCACATAGCTCCCTGGTATTGCCAGTGTGTTGTCCTCCTTCTTCGCGTGCACACCTGAAGTGAGCGGCGACACGGTCAGGTCATACAGCACATTACCATCCTTCAATTCCAACTTGCTTAGATCGCTATGGTGCCGGTCACCAGTAAGGAAGATCACGCCGGTTATCCCTTCCATTTCGATCCTGTCGATCAACTGCTGACGCTCTTCAGCATAGGTCGCGTATGTCTCGTAAACAGCCTCTGTGTTCAGGAACTGACCGCCCAAAGCCACGATCTTGAACGAAGCATCGCTGTACTTCAGCATCTGGATCAAGCGGTCGATCTGCAGTTGGCCGAGCAGCGTGGGTTTCGCCGTCACCACATCCGGCGGCACGCGGAAACTTCGGTCATCCAGCAGGAAGAAGTCGACATCCGCGTAGCTGAAGGAGGTGCCGTTGCCGCCAACACCTGGGAGGCCATGCGTGGGGTTCGCCCAGAACAGGTCGAAGGCCTTGTGGCTCATGTCCGCGCCGATGAAGCTGCCGTCGCAATCGTTCGGTCCGAAGTCATGGTCGTCCCAGATGGCGTAGTGCTGCGTGGACCGGAGCAGATGCTGCAGCTCGGGCAAGGAGCGGGTGTGGGTATAGCGGTGCAGGTAGCCGGGCCAACTGCCCCAATCGGGCTCGCGCAAGTAGGTGTTGTCTCCCAGCCAGATCATCAGGTCCGGCTTGGCGGCGGCGATGCTGTTGAAGATGCCGTAGCCACCGCCGTAAGGCGTTCCGGGCCGATCGTAGGCGGGTTCGTTCACATAGGTGCAGCTCCCCGCGGCCACAGTGAACTCGGGCGGATCCGTGCGGTACTTCCACAGCGGTTGTGTGTGGAACCAGAGCGGTTCGCCCACATCCACGGTCTTGCCGTCCACCAGAACACGATAGCCATATGATCTGCCAGGCACCACGTGATCAAGCGTGAACTCCATCGCATGCGTCTTGGCCACTTCGCTCGTGATGGTTTCCGAACGCAACAGGCTGTCCGGTTTCTCTTTCACCCAGTATTCGAGCTGAGCATTGCACTGCCCGGTGCATTGCAGCCAGATGGTGGCGCCCAGCATGTCAACGTGCCCCGGCATGGGACCGATGATGGGCGATTGGGCGTGCGCTGTAAGGGCGCTGAAGGTGCAGGTAACGAGAAAGGCGCGGAGCATGATGCAAAGATGCACCTGCTCCGCGCCTTACGGATGGTCGATCAGGAACGACGGAACAAGCGGCCCAGACCGGAACGCTTGGGCTTCTGCTCCTCCTGCTTCTTCGCGCTGCTGCCGTTCTCTTCGCCGAAAAGCTCCTTCGTCAGTGCAGCATAGTCCGGCTTGGCTGCGGAATGCTGGCGCTCGCCTTCGTGCTGCGGACGGTCGCTTCGCTCAGGGCGGGGACGTTGCTGTTGCTGCTGAGGACGTGGGCCACGCTGATCGGGACGGCCACCGCTGCGGGGGTGACGGTCGCCTTGCGGGCGGGCTTCACGTTGGCCTTGCGGACGACGATCATCACGTCCAGGACCACCTTCACGGCGTTGCTGCGGAGCGCGTGAACGGTCATTGCGCTGACCGTCGCGGGGACCGCGCTGGCCCTGACCTTGACCGGGGCGTTGACCACGGCCGGGGCCGCGGGGCTGGCGAGGCTCGCGCACTTCGGGCTCAGGACGCTTGGGTCCACCGACCATCAAGAACGGATGCTCGGCCACCACGGGGATCTCCCGCTTGATCAAGCGGGTGATGTCGCGCAGGAAGGATTTTTCCTCGTGATCGCAGAAACTCAGGGCACGGCCCGAAGCGCCGGCGCGACCGGTACGACCGATGCGGTGCACGTAGGTCTCGGGGATGTTCGGGATGTCGTAGTTGATCACGTGCGTGAGGCCGTCGATGTCGATGCCACGGGCAGCGATGTCGGTGGCGACGAGCGCGCGGATCTTGCCTTCCTTGAAGTTCTTCAGCGCGTTCTGTCGGGCTGTCTGGCTCTTGTTGCCGTGGATGGCTTCGGCGCCGATGCCGGCCTGCTCCAGCACTTTCACAACCTTGTTCGCGCCGTGCTTGGTGCGTGTGAACACAAGGGCCTCGCGGATGGCGTCGCCCTGAAGCAAGTGCACGAGCAACTTGTTCTTGTCAGTGCGGTCCACGAAGTACATGTGCTGGTCGATGGTCTCCGCGGTACTGCTCACCGGAGCCACTTCCACTTTGATGGGATCCGTGAGGATACTGTTCGCAAGCTTGGCGATCTCGGGGGGCATGGTGGCGCTGAAGAACAGCGTCTGACGCTTGTTCGGAATGCGCGCGATGATCTTCTTCACGTCGTGGATGAAGCCCATGTCAAGCATACGGTCAGCCTCGTCCAGCACGAAGATCTCCAGGTGCTTGAGGTCAACGAAACCCTGTCCGATCAGGTCGAGCAGGCGACCGGGGGTGGCCACCACGATGTCAACACCACGTGTCAACGCATCGGTCTGGGGGCGTTGGCCTACACCACCGAAGATCACTGTGTGCTTGATCTTCAGGTGACGGCCATAAGCCGTGAAGCTTTCACCGATCTGGATGGCCAGTTCGCGCGTGGGGGTAAGGATCAGCGTCTTGATCAGGCGCTTCTGGCCTTGGTCGCCGCGCTCGTGCAGCTCCTGCAGGATGGGAATGGCGAAGGCGGCTGTCTTGCCGGTGCCTGTCTGTGCGCAACCGAGCAGGTCGCGGCCCTTGGTCAGGTGCGGAATGGCCTGCGCCTGGATGGGGGTGGGGTGTGTGTAGCCTTCTTCGTTGAGGGCTTTTAGAATGGGCTCGATGCGCCCCAGGTCGTTGAACGTGGTACGTTCCATATGCATGCGCGCCTTAGCCCCGGCGTAGGGATGTGTTTGGCGTGTTCAGGCCATTGAACCTGGACACACTTTTTCAAGTGTCTGTTGGTTGCCCCTTTGTATCGGGTCCGGCGTGCAATGATCCGCTGGTGGATCGCGCCTGGACATCTGGGGAGCCTTTGGACCGTGGTCCGCGGCAAGAGCTGGGCGCTCGGGGCATGTCCCGATCCTTTCGGGACGGCGCAAATGTAGTCTAATCCGGGAGAGCGGCTATAGAACGGCGTTCTCCTCCAAGCGAAAGAGGTAGCGACCATCGTCGAAGACCCAGGTCACCAACCGAGTTCGCCGGCCTTCGCCCAGTTGCAGGTGCACGTAGGTGCGAAAGCCATCGGCAGAGCGCGAAGCACTGCAGTAAGGCAGGATCAACTGGAGCCCTTCATCAAAGCCACAGAACTGCGGATCCGCAAGGCCTGCGTAAGCATCCCTCGGGATCACGAGCATCGAGTCATCCTGGATCACTTGAAAGGTCACCAGCTCCGGGTGCGAGGCCTTGATGCTGGCGGTGAAGCGGACCGAAACCCCATCGCTGCCGAGTTCAGCGTGAAGTGGAGAGCAGGAGCGGAGCGGCACATCAAGCAAAACGGCATCGCTGAAGCCGCCTTCGATCTCCGGGTACAGGCCCAGCTGCGCGATCTCCGCATGCAACAACGGATCCGCCACATCGGCCAAGGTGATCGGCTCCTGTTGAAGTGTTGCTAGAAGCGGGAGGGGGAGAACGAACACCGCTGCGAACGAGCGGCTGCGGAAGCGGAGCATGGGTCGGGGTTCAGGTGACCCCGTGATGCATCAACGCAACGGATGAGGCCTTCAGTGCGTGGCCAGCTTGCGCACCAGTTCCTGATTCATGGCCGAAGCATCCGGACCATACGCGTTCACCAGGATGCCCTTGATCCCGTGGTCATGTGAGCTGATCGCGTACACGATGCTCTGGTCCTCCGGATCGCTGTTGCCCTCGAAGCGGTGGAACTCATCGATCTCGAACTCGGCGGGGTCCAGGCTCAGGCCACGCGCATCGCAGACCAGGCAATGC
>JADZGG010000275.1 GCA_020854015.1 Flavobacteriales bacterium | reverse complement strand
TGGATCTTCGGACGTCTACCTCTTCAAGGTGGACAGCAATGGGGTTCGCCTTTGGTCGAAGACCTACGGAAGCATGCAAGTTGACGCTGGCAAGGCCTTGGTGGAGACCAGTGATGGTGGCTTTGTGATCGCGGGTTCCACAAACCGGAATACGACCAACGGCTATGACGGGCTGTTGTTGAAGGTTGGCCCCTCCGGTGATCTGGAGTGGGAGCGGACCTATGGCGGACCGGATTGGGATCTGTTCAACGATGTGGCCCTTACCGCGGACGGAGGACTCCTGGCCGTTGGTCAGACCTATAGCGAAGGCGTCGGTGGCGATGCTTGGATCGTGCGACTGGACGCAGCTGGTGACACCCTTTGGACCAGTCACTTTGGGGCTTCAGGAGAAGATGAGGCCAATTCGATCATCAGTACGTTGGACGGCGGGTCAGCCTGGACCGGATCTGTGAACGATCGATCTGATGCTGAAGTGGTCAAACTTGACGAGACAGGGTTCATCGAATGGGAGACCCCGGTCGGCGGTGATAGCATGGAGGTTGGCCGGGACATCATACAGACCCTGGATGGTGGATACTCGGTCGTGGGAGCTACCAAGAGCTTTGCTTTGGTAGTTGAGCAATACCACTTCAAGCTTGATGGTTCCGGTACTTTTCAATGGGAGAAGCATTGGGGTCAGGTCAACCATCAAGAAGGGTTCAAGCATGTTCAACTGCCCACCGGAGAGTATGCGGCCATCGGTAAGGTATTCGGCTTTGGTGCCGGTGGTTCCGATATGTTCCTACTAAAGAGCGATGTGAACGGAGACTTCAGATTAGGCCAGACCCAAGGAGGTGAGGATGATGAGGAAGGGTTCGCGTTGGTAAGGTCATCCGCTGGATATGTTCTTTGTGGTGTAACCGAGAGCTATGGAGCTGGATTGGATGATATCTTCCTTGTGAAGACCAACGAGATCGGATTCACTGATAGCGACGATGTCCTTACCACCTTCGATCCCCTCACCACCAACGACCTCACATCCAGTTCCATTTCGCAGTTCACCTTGTTCCCATCACCCTCATCGGGTTCGCTGACCGTGCGCACCAGTGAGCGGTTGCGCGCGCTCACGATCTGGGATGTGACCGGACGACAGGTGCTCGCGCAGCCACTGCAAGGCCTTGACGTGCGGCTGGACCTCGAGCTACCGGACGGCACCTATGTACTGGCTGCGACCACGGTACAGGGCCAGGTTCTTCGACAAGCCTTCATCCTTCAGCGCCTGTGATCCGTAACGGGGCCGAGGATCATCGCGTGCCCCTTCTGCTGGGTCACGCCCTCTTCCTCACCTTGTTGGTCCTCGGCTGGCAGCACGCCGAAGCGCGCATGATCCATGTGGATTCGGCCTGGCAGTTCTTCAAGTGGATCAATGTCGATGGCGTTCAGGTGGAGGCCCATCGCTATTCGGCGGTGCTGCCGCAATTGGTCATCAAACTGTTCTTGAGCTGTGGGGCCTCGCTGAACACGCTGGTGGTGGTGGCGTCCGAAGCGCATGTGCTGGTCGGCTATGCGGTATTCCTGAGCTGCGCCTACTTGTGGCGTGCTCCGAAGGCCATGCTCGGGTGTGCCTTGGCCACCGTGTTGTGCACGCGCCTTGCGTTCTACGGCCCGGTGCTCGAAGCTAACTACCTCACCTGCTATCCCTTCCTGCTGCTCGGATGGTTGGAAGCACAGGGGGAGGGGCGTGGCCCGCGGTTCGTGCTCGTCGCCGTCGCTTTGCTTCTCGTGTCCTTGGTGGTGCACCCGGTGGGCTGGGTGATCATGGCCGCAATTCTCGTCCTCCAATACGTACAAGCGCCAACGCAACGCCCGGTGCTGCGCTGGCTGATCGGTGTCTGCGTGGCGTGGGCCTTACTGGGGCGCTTGTTGCTGCCACCTTCACCCTATGAAGCGGGCCTCTATTCCGCAGTATTGGCCAACGTGAAGGACGTGGCCAACGGATCCCATTGGAACTCGATCGAGTTCCTCTTCGGGCATACCTGGTCCTACACAACGCATTTCCTGCCAGCGTGGGTGCTGATGGCGTTGGTGACCGTTGCCCTTGTGCGGGAACGGAAAGGCCTTCAGATCTCGGTCGCTTTGCTCGGCTGGATCGGCTTCATCCTGCTGAACTTATTCACCTATGCGCAGGGCGAAACGGCCGTGATGATGGAGAAGAACTTCGTGCCCCTGGCCACACTGGTAGCTGTGCCTGCGGTCGGTGTGATGATGAGCGTGCGTAGCCCTTGGCGCTCGGCGCTGCTTGGCCTGTTCGCGCTGGTGATATTCGTGAAGTTGCGCGACATCTCCTTTGCTGCACGGCCCATGGAAGAGCGGCTCGCCACGATCGAAGCCTTGGTGCAGGATGCCCGATCGCAGGACGCGCAGAAAGCCGTTGACGGTCATGATGCGCTTGTTCAACGAGGTCTTGGGGTCCACTGGGCCCTGGCCTTTGAAACACTGTTGTGTTCTTCCTTGGAAACGCCGACAGTGGGCGTGACCGTGATCTGCGATCGGGAGAACTCAGGTTGGGACCATACCGATGGCCTTGATCTCGGGGTTTTTGGATCAGCGTTGGAGCCCGGTTCCTTGAATACCCATTATTTTAACCTGCCTATCGGTGCTTATGAGCGGTTGAGACCAACGGATGAACTCCCCTGAAGTATGGATGATGTGATACTCACCACGACGCTCCGGATACACGCTGCGGCCGGTTTCTTCGCATTGGTGATGGCCCCATTGGCCATGCTGGTGCGCAAGGGTGGCGATTGGCATCGCCGTTGGGGGAAGGCGTTCTTCTACGCCATGGCGGTCGTGGCGGTGACCGCCATCGTCGCTGGCATCCTTCGCCCCAATGTCCTGATGGCCTTGGTGGCGCTGTTCAGCTTTCACATGGTTGCCTCAGGTTATCGGGCGCTTTATTTGAAGCGCATCCATCAAGGCCAACGACCGGAATTGACGGACTATGTCCTGCATGGAACGGCGACGTTGTTCAATGGCGGGCTCTTCCTCTGGGGCATGATCCACCTGGCCTTGGGTCATCGCGACAGTGGCAGCATCATCTTCACGGTGTTCGGGGCCATCGGCCTGCTCATGGTCTGGAGGCAGTTGCGCCGGTTCTTCCAATCGAATCACGATAAGCGCGAGTGGTTCTATTCACACATGACCGGTTTCCTCGGTGGCTACATCGCCACGGTGTCCGCCTTTTCCGCTGTGAACCTTCACATGATCAAGCCGATGTGGCTGCAATGGTTGTGGCCCACCATGCTCGGTGCCCCGATGATCGCCCTATGGATCCGCTACTACAAGCAGAGCTTTGCCAAAGGCAAGCGCATGCACGCGATGACGGACATCCGCATTCGCTGAGCTATTCGATGCTATGCAGCGGCTTCGGTCCAGCTTCCGTAGATCGGTACCTTCGCAGCCATCGCCACCGCAATGCGTATCGGCGAGCAACGCATGACCGCCCGAACACCCCCTTGCGTCTTCAGCGTGGACGTGGAGGAATGGTTCCATATCCTTGACGTGCCCTCCACACCGCCCATGGACCAATGGGACGGCCTGGAGTCACGCGTAGAGGCCTCTTTCCGTCGCATGCTTGACGTGTTCGCCGAGAAACAGGTGCGCACCACGCTCTTTTTCTTAGGTTGGGTTGCAGAGCGTCATCCGCAGTTGGTGCGGGACGCGGCAGATCAGGGCCACGAGATCGCATCCCATGGCTATGCCCATCAACTGGTCTTTCAGAACGATCGCCGCCATTTCACAGAAGATGTGCGCCGTGCGAAAGGGGTGATCGAGGATGCGACCGGCAATCCCGTTCTGGGTTACCGCGCCCCCGGTTTCAGTGTCACCAAGGAGACCCCTTGGTTCTTCGAATCTCTGGCCGAGACCGGTCACGCCTACGACAGCTCCATCTGGCCAGGTAGCCGCAATCACGGTGGCTGGCCGGGCGCTCTGCCGGTGCCGCATGTGGTCCCCACATCGAAAGGGGACATCGTGGAATTCCCCATCTCGTTGGTGCGGACCTTGGGGCGCGACATGTTCTTCTTCGGTGGTGGCTATTTGCGCTTCTTCCCGTATCCACTGATCCGGAGCAAGGCACTTGAGGTGTTGGCCGAGCAACGCTCTGTTGTGTTCTACCTGCACCCGCGCGAGGTGGATGCCGGCCATCCGCGCCTGCCCATGAGCCTGAAGCGACGCTTCATGAGCTACGTGAACCTGGACACCACCGAGCCCAAGATGCGGCGGCTCTTCGATGACCTGCCCATGACCACCTTCGCTGACCTGCTTAAGGCCGGCGTATCCCATCTTCCCAAGCAAGTGGCATGAGCACGTCCGTGAAGAAGGTGCTCTTTCTATACACCGAGCTCGCGCCGTATTTCCTGGCCTGCGTGGAGCGTTTGGTGGCGGAATACGATGTGGAGGTGCACATCGTGCGCTGGCCGGTTAACCGCGAGGCACCCTTTGACCTGCACTTCGCCGACCGGGTGAAGGTGCACGAACGCGATGCGTACGATGACCAGGCGCTGATGCGGTTGGTGCACGGCATCAGGCCGGACGTGGCCTTCGCCAGTGGTTGGGTGGATAAGAGCTACCTGAAGATCTGTCGGGCCCTCCACAAGGAAGGAATACCTACGGTGATGTGCAGTGATACCGCTTGGCGTGGTGATGCCCGGCAATGGGCCGCTGTCGCTGCGAACCGCCTCTGGCTCTCACGTACGTTCAGTCATGCCTGGGTCACTGGTGAAGCTCAGGCCACCTATGCCCGCCGCCTCGGCTTTCCGGAACTGAACATCAAGCGCGGCTTTTACAGTGCGGATGTGGACCGCTTCAAGGCACTGGGCGATCGGCTGCTGGCCCAACGCCCCACACATTGGCCGCACCGGCTTCTTTGCGTGGCGCGCTACATCCCCACGAAAGGACACCAGTTGCTATGCGATGTGTTCGCGCGACTTTGCGAACAAGGCATGGCCGGCGATTGGGAGCTCTGGATCGCTGGGACGGGTGAATTGCACGAGCAAGTGATGAACTCGGCTTCAGGACGTCACCTCCGCGTCAAACATCTCGGCTTTGTGCAAGTGAAGGACATGCCCAGTGTGATGGAACAGTGCGGCGTGTTCGTTCTGCCCAGCACGTATGAGCCGTGGGGTGTGGTGGTGCACGAGCATGCCTGTGCGGGCTTTCCCATGGTACTGAGCAGTGCCGTGGGTGCAGGCGAGCGCTTCCTGAAGGAGACAGAGAACGGTTTTCGTTTCATCAGTGGCGATGCCGGAACGCTATCGACCATGTTGCGCATGACCATGCTGAGCACAGACGCGGAATTGCTCGCGATGGGGCGGAGAAGTGCAGAACTGGGTGCCCAGTGGAGCCCCAAGGAGTGGTCGCTCGTGGTGATGGACCTCATCAAAGCACGCCGTGACCAAGCCTAAGGTCCTCGTGTTCATTGACTGGTATTTGCCGGGCTACAAGGCGGGAGGACCCGTGCGCAGCATGGCGAACCTCGTGGACCATCTGCGTGATCGTGTGGATCTGCACATCGTTACGACCAACGCGGATTACACGGAACAGACGCCTTACACAGGTGTCACGTCTGACTCGTGGACGACCTTGCCCGGCGGGGAAAAGGTCTGGTACGCTTCAACATCCGGCGTGAACAAAGCCACGTGGCGAAAGATCCTGTGGCAGGAGAACTGGGCCACGGTTTACATCAACGGCTTGTATTCACGCTGGTTCAGCGTGATGCCCCTGTGGCTATTGCGGGGAAGCTCCCTGCGCCGTGTGGTGGCCGCTCGAGGGATGTTGGCCAAAGGCATGATGAAGCACGGTTCGCTGAAGAAGCGGGCCTTCCTTGCTGTCATGAAGCTGTTGGGTTGTTACAAGGATGTCATCTTCCAAGGCACCAACGTGGAGGAAGTGGAGGATGTGAAGCATTGGATCGGGGCCGCAACAACGGTTCACTTGGTCTCCAACCTCGGTCGCCAACTGAAGAACACGTCGCCAGCTCCACGGACCAAGATCCCCGGCGAGATCCGGCTGTTGAGCGTGGCGCGGATCGCTGTGGAGAAGAACACGTTGTTCGCCATCCAATGCCTTGAGCAGGTGAATGGGAAGGTGACCTATGACCTGTACGGGCCCATCTATGATCAGGCTTACTGGAAGCAGTGCGAAGCGGCGATCGCGAAGCTTCCTTCCAGCATTGCCGTGACGTACAAGGGTGCGATCGCACCAGAGGCCGTGGGTGAACTGTTCACCTCTTACCACGCCCTTTTCATGCCCAGCCAGGGTGAGAACTTCGGTCATACGATGGTGGAAGCGCTCGCATCAGGACTTCCGCTTCTGATCAGCGACCGCACACCTTGGAGAGAATTGGAGCCGAAGCGTGCTGGCTGGGACCTGTCGATCGATGGAAGGAGCCTGTTCACTGAAGCCGCCCAGCGTCTTGTTGAAATGGATCAAACAGCCTACGATCCATGGACCTTGGGGGCGTTCAGGATCGGCGAGCGATATTTGAACGACCCCGTGCCGGTGAACCGAACACTGGAACTCATCGCCCCATGACCACCGAACGAAAGCGCGTCGACCTGAGCCGCTTCAACAACGCTGATTTCCCGAAAGGGGCCGGGGCGCTGAAGATGACCCTTTGGTACTTCGTGAACGCGTTGTTCTTTCTCAACCCGCTCTTCCCGTTCCGCTCGGTGAAGCCCGGCCTGTTGCGTTTGTTCGGGGCGAAAGTGGGACTAGGCGTTGTGATCCACCCGGGCGTGAACATCAAGTATCCGTGGAAGCTCTCGATCGGTGACCACGTTTGGATCGGACAACGGGCCTGGCTCGACAACATCGACCAATTGACCATCGGGAACCATGTGGTGATCAGTCAGGGTGCCATGATCATCCAAGGCAGCCACAATTACAAGCGTGTCGACTACCCGACCATGAGCGGACCGGTGGTCCTTGAGGCAGGTAGCTGGGTCGGTGCCGGGGCCATGGTGATGCTCGGTGTTACGCTCCGGTCCCACAGCGTTCTCTCGGCAGGGGGGGTGGCCACCAAGGACCTCGAGCCTTACATGATCTACCAGGGCAACCCCGCGCAACCTGTGCGAGAACGCGTGATCGAATGAGGTTCTCGCTGATCACAGTGTGTTACAAGGCAGGCGAGCAGCTTGCCGAGACCGTTGCCAGCGTGCGATCTCAAACGCATCCGGACATCGAGCACATCATCGTTGACGGCGCCTCGCCGGATGCGGCGACCCAGGCCGTGCTGCAGCGCTTCACCGATGGCCGAGCGATCATCGTCAGTGAGCCGGATACCGGTGTCTATGACGCCATGAACAAGGGCCTTGCCCGC
>JADZGG010000274.1 GCA_020854015.1 Flavobacteriales bacterium | reverse complement strand
TTTCATGAGCCTGTCGTTGGTCACCATGACCCTTGGCGTTCATGCACAGGAGAGTTCCGGGCCGCACACGCTTTTCGCGGATAGTACCGCCATCACTGGCGGATACTTCGCCATGGGTCTGCACTACACGAACATATTCGACAACGATGTCTCGCTGATCAGCCTGGGCGCTGGCATGGTGATCGACCACAAGTTGAACATCGGGTTGGCAGGGGCGTGGAGCACGAGCGTGGTGAAGAACCCCGCGTACCAGCAGCACCTGGTGGATGGCGGACAGACCACGGACCTGAGCGGCCTGGAGTTGAAGTACGGTTATGGAGGGTTGTTCGTGGAGCCACTGTTGTTCCACCGTTCCTCCGTGCATCTCGCGTTGCCGGTACTGGTGGGTATGGGGGGCGTTTCGTACAGCTTCCCCACGCCGAACAACGGGAACGACAGCCAGCGCAATCGAACCGATGGTCAGGCCTTTTTCGTGTTGGAGCCGGGCTTGGAGGTGGAGGTGAGCGTGGTGAAGGCGCTGCGCATCAGCCTCGGCGGCTCCTACCTCTACACCAGCGACCTCTCATTGCCTGCGACCTCCCCGGATGCATTGCGCAGTGCGATGGCGCGAATGACCTTGAAGTTCGGGCAGTTCTAGGCCCCGAGCCGCTTCATCACGAAGCCGCTCACCCGCTCGAAGAGGTCCTCGGGTTCGAAAGTTCGCCAGTCCATCTGATCGAGCTTGCCACCGAGCAGGAAGTACTGATCGATGTTGGCGGCCTTGAGATCGTCCCGGACATGTTCGCGGAAGTTCAGTAGCGCGATCCAGCCATCTCCATCAGCGGCTTCCTCGTACCACTCATTGTAATACTCCTCGTCGCTGGCGTGGAAGTTCAATACGTTCTCACCGATGAGGATGAAGCGCGAGATGCCATGGCCCATCAACGGTTCCACGAAGTCGCGCTTCAGGAACATGATGTCGTTGTGGAGCAGGTCGTTCCATTCGCCGATCAGTTCAATGATCGCAAAGCCTTCATCATAGTCGGCGAAAAGGAGCTTGAGGTACAGTGTGCTGGAACCGAAGGCCTCCCACTGGGGGTGGATCACATGGTCGTAGACCGCATGGTCGAACTCGAACTCGCTGTGCTCCTGACCGAAGAACGGCGAACGCTCGTCCTCCTCCGCCGTGTAGCGGTGGCGCCAGTTCCAGAAGGGTTCGATGTCGTGCATTCTTGAGCGGGAAGTTCAAAGTTCGAGGTTCAACGAGCAACGCGTGAATTGGCCCATGCGGAGGCTACTTTGAATTTCGCACGTTGCAAGTTGAACTTCTAAAGCGTGTGTCCTGCTTCAATGGCACGGCGCACGCTACCGTAGTGTCGCAGTATTTCGTTCGCCACCTCGTAGCTCACCTTCAGGCCGTCCATCACCATCCGTGTGCCCCGGTCGATCAGCTTGTGGTTGCTGAGCTGCATGTCCACCATGCGGTTCCCCTTCACACGACCCAGACGGATCATCACGCTGGTACTGATCCTGTTGAGCACGAGCTTCTGCGCGGTGCCGCTCTTCATGCGCGTGCTGCCGGTAACGTACTCGGGGCCGACCACCACCACCACGGGCAGTTTCGCCACTGCGGCAACGGGGCTGCCGGGGTTGCAGGTGATGCAACCGGTGAGGACACCTTGTGCGTTGCATGCTTCGAGCGCTCCGATCACGTAGGGCGTGGTGCCGCTGGCCGCGATACCGATCACAGTGTCGTCCGCCCCCACCTGATGCTCCTGCAGGTCCTTCCAGCCCTGCTCGGTATCGTCCTCCGCGAACTCCACGGCTTTGCGGATCGCGGTGTCGCCTCCGGCGATGAGGCCGATCACCAGTCCGTGCGCGACGCCGAAGGTGGGTGGGCACTCGCTCGCGTCCACAATGCCCAGTCGACCGCTGGTGCCAGCGCCCATATAGAACAGGCGTCCGCCCCGTTGCATGCGTTCGGAGATCGCTTCGGAGAGCGCTGCGATGGCGGGGATCTGCTGTTCCACAGCGAGCGCCACAGTGCGGTCCTCGGCGTTTATGCCTTTCAGCAGCTCCAAGGTGCTTTTGTGTTCGAGGTCGTCGTGTCGGCTGGGTTGTTCGGTGATGCGGTCCATGGGGGTGACCCGGAGCGGCCGGGCGGTGCAAAGATCGCATGCGTGCTTCCGCCTACATTTGGCCATGATGGCGCGTATCCCCATGTGGGTGTTTGTGGCTGGTTCCTTTCTGGTGTTGGCCCTGGCCAGCGCCTGGCTCGCGCGCCTGTCCTTCGCCTCCGTACGCACCTACCTGGACAATGTGGCGCCCGACGGCGAAGTGGAGACCTACGATGGACGCTTCCACGCGCGGGTGGTGCGCGACCTGGGTCGTCTGGCCTGGCTGTTCGCGGGCCTTTCCGTACTGAGCTTCGCGGTGCGCCGTTCACTGGCGGGAGCGAAAGGGGAACAGGTGAAGGCCATGCCGGAGTTCCGTAGCGGCATCCGCAACACCTGGTACTCGCTGTTCCACCGTTCCAGCCGGACGCACCTGCGTTTCGTTTTCGCGCTCATCGTGCTCGGCTCCATTCTCCGGATCCTGCAGCTGAGCGCTCCGATCACCTACGATGAGGCCTTTACGTATGTGCAATACGCGTCGCGTCCCTTCCACATCCTGTTGGCCGACTACAGCTACACGAACAACCACATCCTGCACACGCTGCTGGTGAAGGTCAGCACCAAGCTGTTCGGTATCCACTTGTGGTCCCTGCGCCTACCGGCCTTGGTGGCCGGAATTCTGGTGATGCCGGTGTTCTATGTGTTCGTGCGCGTCATGTTCAACAGGTATATCGCGTTGATCGCTCTTGGTCTGGTAGCGAGCTCGGGTGCCCTGATCGAGTACAGTGCGTTGGCCCGGGGCTACAGCATCACCTGGTTGTGTTATGTATCGGCGCTGTTGCTCGGCCGGCATTTCGCCAAGACGAACAATCCGGTCAGCGCAGTGCTGATGGCGCTGGTGTGCGCGCTGGGCATGTGGGCGGTGCCTACCATGATCTATGCGGTGCTGGCCATCTACATCTGGCTGGTGATCTACCTCATGGTGAAGTACCGCCATAGCCTCAACAAGCGCTTCACCATCCTCGGCATCAGTCTGGGCCTGTTCGTCCTGTTCACCGTTGTGTTCTATCTCCCGGTGATGACGGTGCACGGTCCGGCACAACTATTCCACCACCCCACCATGGGGGATAACAGCTGGTCGGCCTTCCTGGGCTCGCATCAGGACAGGGCCTTCGATCTGTGGGCATATTTCAACGACACCTCGGCCACTTGGGTCAGCCTGCTCGGTGTCGTCGGCCTTCTTTACGCGGCCTACATCAGCACCAAGTTCCGCAACCTGGCCTTCGCGTTGTTCATGGGGGCCGTTCCGCTCACCACGATCCAATGCATGGTGGGGCCACCCCGCGTATGGACTTACACGCTCTTCATCCTGCACTTGAGCTCGGCCATCGCCTTGTTCTATCTGCTGAAGTTCGTGCAGGAGAAGGTCTACCCTGGGTTCGCCAAACGCATGCGTACGGCCGTTACCACGGTCATCGTTGTCGTCGGCATGTCCTTCCTTGGCGTGCGCGGCATCCAGGGACGCATCGAGCGGTTCCCCGAAGCGGATCTGGCTGCGAAGTGGTTCATCGGGATCCTGCACCGTGGTGACCGTATCCTGGTCGACTTCCCCTGGGAAGCGCCCGTCGAATTCCATTTCATGTCCGGCGGACTGGGCCGAGGCCCGCTGTTCGTGGAGCCGACCCCGGGTCATGCCCTCTACGTGCTGGTGGGCCCCGGCGATGGTCAGACGCTGGAGAAGGTGCTGACCCACCACCGATACGAAGGGGTGACGGAAGAGAAGCTGGAAAAGGTCCAGGATTGGCGCCGACTGGAGATCTACGCGGCCCGGTAGGATTGACGGTCCGGCCAGTTCCAGAGGAAGGACAGGTCTCAACGGTCAGGTTTCCACATCGAAAAGCGATCTTTGCAGCCCCTTAAGGTGCTCAACGCCCTTGCGAGGCTCTCTTAACGAACAACAAGCAGCATGGCAGAAGAAGGACGCCAGATCATTTTCAATATGGTGAAGGTGGGGAAGACCCTGCCTTCCGGGAAGAAGATCCT
>JADZGG010000273.1 GCA_020854015.1 Flavobacteriales bacterium | reverse complement strand
TGCAATGCCACGAGCACGCGGTGCAATGCCACGAGCACGCGGTGCAATGCCACGAGAGCGTGGTGCAATGCCACGACGGCGTGCCGCGATGCCATCCTGTAACCTCCCGCCCCCGAGCCTTCGTATACTACCTCTATATAGGTCCTCGTCCCCAGGACCTTTGCCTTCTACAAGGAGGCACTTGGCGACGTTGGTCACCAACTTCTGGCCGGACCCTACGGCTCCTTCCGCTCCCCCACCGTAAAGTACAGGTCCTTCCCTCACAGGAAGTCAACATCGCGGAGGCTTGTGCCTTGCGCGGGAACTTGCCAGATGCGGTGGCGGCCGGTTCGCTGATGGCGGCCGCGAGCGCGTGCAAGGCCGCATCGTGTGCCCTTGCGATCACGAATGGAACCGCCAGGTGGCCCAGCACCACCCTACCCCGGTCGACACAACCATTCGCCCCTGGTTCCGTCTTGCTCGCAAAGTTCCGCACCTATGAGATACACGCTTTCCCTGCTCTTCATTTCGTTCGCCTTCATTGGCCGTTCCCAAACACTGTTGGGCGGCATGCCGCTTCCGAACAATGATGTGTACGCCATCGAGAAGGTCGGGAACACGGTGTATATCGGTGGGTTCTTTTCCACGGTCGACGGCCTTCCGCGCGCTGGCCTGGCCCGTTTCGATGCCACAAGCGGCACCTTGGATGCGTGGGGTCCGACGGGCATCACGAATGGCGTCACCAGCATCAACCGCGTGGCGGACAAGCTGGTGGTCGGTGGCTCGTTCCAGACCGTGAACGGACAATCCAGACAGGGCATCTGCCTGTTCGACCTGCCCAGCGGGAACCTGAACAGTTGGAGCGGCGACGCCAACTACATTTCCTGGAGGCTGGGTGTCGGCGTGGACAACAACATCTTCTACTACCCCGCGCTCTCACCGTCGCGGATCGTTGCGGTGGATGCTACCACAGGGCTTGCTACCGGATGGCAATCGGCACCCGACTTCATGGGCGGAGGTCCGAACATCAATGCCGTGCATGTGGGCGATGACCATGTGTACGTTGGTGGTCAGTTCCACTTCAGCACCGGCCCTTCCGTGTACAGTGATCTGTGCCGCTTCGACAAGGTCACCGGCGCGCTGGATAGCACCTGGCATCCTGATCCCGCTGTCAACAACTTCGGGGTCACTTCGATCGTGCGCACCAACGACCACCTCTTCGTGGGCGGCGACTTCGACCAGATCAATGGCGTGGCCCGACAAGGCGTTGCAGCCTATGACCTGAACGGCAACCTGGCCCCCTTCGACCAGAACAGCAGCAGTTCGGAAGTGCTGAGCCTATACCCCGATGGCGACTACATCTGGGTGGGCGGCAACTCCTCCCAGTTGGGCGGACAAACGCGCTACCGCATCGCACAGATCCGGATCAGCAATGCGCAGGCCACGTGTTGGAATGCGGCCTCCACATCGAGTGCATGGAGCACCGTGCAAGCGATCCTGGTGGCCAGCGATACCGTGTACGCAGGTCCCTTCGGCGGTGCCGACCTGAACACCTTCGTAGGCAGCCCCTTGCCGCAAAGCACAATGCCCATCGCAGGCCCGGATACCGTGGCACCGGGGCAGATAGCCGTTTACAGCGTGCCACAGCTCGCGGGGCATACCTACGCCTGGACCGTTACGGGCGGCACGGGCACCTCCACCACCAACAGCATCAACGTGAACTGGGGCAGCGGCCCGGCGGGCAGCGTGAGCGTATCGGTGAACAACACCAACGCATCGAATTGCTCCGGGCTGGTCACGCAAGCGATCGTGATCACCGGTTCCAACTCGGTCGGATCGGACAGGCCAGCTGCACAGGAAGCCTTCTCCCTCTTTCCGAACCCCGCGGGTGATCGCACCGTGCTGCACTTCCCACTCGTTGGTGGCACCAAGAAGCCCGTGGTCCACATGGTGGACATGCTCGGAAACGAAGTGCGTTCGTTCGTGCTGCAACACGACCGGACAACGCTCGACCTTACCGACCTGAAGCAAGGCATCTACTTCGTGCGCGTCACCACGGAGCAGGGGGTGCATGCGAAAAGGCTGATCGTGTCGTAGCGGAGGCCCTGCACGTCAGCGGTCCGTTGCTTGCCTGCAGTGCATATCCGTGCTCCAGGTTGCGCGGCGATGCGAAACGATTGGATCCGGCTGCGCTCTGCTTGATCCACGACCGATCAAACGATCGCCGCGCCCTTCGTCTTCTGCTCGGATACTTGGCAGTGTTCTTCTCCAACATCCGGCCGGGCGCTACGGCTCCTTCCGCTCCCCCACCGTGAAGTACAGGTCCTTCCCCAGCAGGAAGTCCACATCGCGGAGGTTCGCGCCTGTTGCGGGCACTTGGCGGATGCGGTAGCGGCCTTCGGCGAGCTTCGGCGGCAGGTAGAGCGTGACGTGGTGCGGCCTTGTGATCAATGTGCGCCACTTGTTGTGCCTGAGGTTGCACCCGATGAGCTTGCCGATCAGGAGTGGTCGATCGGGCGATGCGGGTCTACAGGTTGCCGGTGTCCTTCTTGTAGCGCTTCACCATCTTCCCGAATTCCTTGTCCTTCCTTCTGCGCTCGGCAAGGGTTGTTCGGAAATGCGCGGCCTCGCTCTTCATCTTTTGGTAGTTGGTGTAGGAGGCCTCGTCCAACTCGCCATGCTGCACGGCATCCAGCACCGCGCAACCGATCTCCGTGGTGTGCGTGCAATCGGTGAACTTGCAGTCCTGAGCCAGTTCTGCGATCCGGTCAAAGGTGACCTCCAGCCCGCCCTCCACATCGGTGACGCCCACTTCCCGCATGCCGGGATTGTCGATGAGGATCCCGCCCGTCCCCAGAACGAACAATTCCCGGTGACTGGTGATGTGCCTGCCCTTACCGGTGCTGGTGCTGATGGCGCCCGTGCGAAGGGTGGCTGTGCCGAGCAGGTTGTTGAGCAGGCTCGACTTGCCCGCACCGGAGGAACCCAGCAGGCAGTAGGTCTTCCCTTTTTCCATGATCCCCCGCACGGCCTCGCAGCCATCCTTGGTCACATTGCTCAAGGCGAGGATGGGCACGTTCGCGATGCGGGCCCGGACCTGGTCGTTCAATCCCTCCACCTGCCCGGCTTCGAACAGGTCGGTCTTCGTGAGCACGATGATCGGCCGCACCACGCTGGTGTGGCAAATGGCCAGGTACCGCTCCAGCCGGTTGATGTTGAAGTCGCGGTCCATGGCCTGCACGAGGAAGGCATGGTCGATGTTGGTGGCGATGACCTGGGTGCCACCGTGTTCACCGATGGCTTTGCGGGTGATCACCGATGAGCGCGGGAATACCCGATGGATCATGGCGTGGCCCGGCTCGTGGACCTTCAGCGCCACCCAGTCGCCCACGGCCGGGAAGTCCAGCCGGTCGCGGGCCTCGGTGCGCAGCCTGCCGATGACCTCCGCTTCCAGATCGCCGTCGATGGTCCGCACCACGTAGCGCTCCCTGTGCTCGGCGACCACGCGACCGATCTCGAAGCCATTCAGGGCAGGTCCGCTCCTGAACTGCTCCAGCGCATCGGTGTATCCCAGGTCTTCGAGCGTCATGGGGTCAACGAACCTGCGTCATGTGCTATGTGGTGAAGAAGCATTACGCTATCTGCTTGTCAACGGCGATAGTCCACTTGACCGTCGACGTGCTCAGCGCCAGTTCCTTTGCCTTCGCTCCAGGTCTTCCTGCTCATCTCGCGCAGCCCGGTGAGGCGCACCACGGTCATGGCCATCCCGGCTTCGCCGGTCCGACCTCGGGCGTGCGTATCGGTAGGGCGCATAAGGTCGATCGCGTCAAGGATACCTGTACCACGCATGTCGATGCTCACCCTCGAAATGTCGGCACAACCCGCCTAGTTCCGATTGACGTTCGTCAGGCAGTCCCCATAGAGAACGGCGGTGATGAACGCTCCTGCGGACATCCAGCAGCGCAGCGGGCACTTGGCGTCGCTGGTCACCAACATCCGGCCGGGCGCTACGGTTCTTTCCGTTCCCCCACCGTGAAGTACAGGTCCTTCCCCACGAGGAAGTCCACATCGCGGAGGTTCGCGCCCTGCGCGGGCACTTGGCGGATGCGGTAACGGCCACCGGCGAGCTTCGGCGGCAGGTAGAGCGTGACGTGGTGCGGCCAACTTTCACCGTACACATCCGTGTCCGTGCGCACCGCGAAGGTGAAGTCGCACAGGTGGGTGCAGCAATCCTTCATATAGAGGCCACCCATGCTGGCCTGGTGGGGTTGGCCGCTGTTCTCCCAGGTGAACGCGAAGTGCACGGTATCGTCCGGTGCGGGGTTAATGGGGCTGACGCGTACGTGTGTTCCGAATAGGTCGCCGATCACGGTATCGCGTGGCACGGCGGTATCGATCACCAAGGCGCCGTCCTTCCAGCGGTAGTGGCTCGGCTTCCAGGCGAAGGTGCCCAGGTCGATGTGCTTGGCATAGGGAACACGAAGCACCATTTCGGGATAGGCCGTGAACAGGTAGGAGACGCCCACGAAGTGGATGTCCACCCAACGGCCGTGGGCATTGCGGATCACCACGCAATCCAACTCACCTTCGAAGCGGCCGGTCTTCAGGTCCACCATCAGCTGCGGCCTGGTCGACACCACGCCGTGTTGCGGCAGTTCCGTGGAACTGACCACCATGGCCGTGAAGTAGCCCTTGATCTCCCAGCTCTGGGTATTCTCCACCGTGCCGGCAACGTGCACCGTGTGTGTAGCGGCCTGTGCCCCCAGCACACACACGGCCAAAACCACAAGCATCAGCGAACGCATGCGATGAGGTACACGCGGAACGTGGGAAGGTTCATGGTCAGCGCTGTGCGCGGCGCGGAAGGCCACACGTTATCGGTGACGCCGGCCCGGAATTTCATGTTCCCTGAAGGAAGCGGATCAGCGTTGATGGATCGCAACGGAGCTTACTTTGTCCTAATGAAGTACGACCTGCCCGGCGACCAAGGCGAAGTGCTACCCAACCTGCTTGGGCTTACCGACCAACGGTCTGTGGAACTGTCGGAAGCAGAGGGGTTCCTGCGTGCGGAGATCACGTTGTACGATGAACTCGACGACGGCACCACCTTCGACCTGGTCTACCTGCTGCGCATGCATCGCCTCGCTTTGGGCCACTTGTATGCCTTCGCAGGCAAGTTCCGCGAGGTGAATCTCTCCAAAGGCGGCTTCAACTTCCCATCTGCCAAGTTCCTGGATGCCACGATGCACGAGTTCGAGCGTGCAGTGCTGAAGCAGCTACCGGATCTCTACGAAGATCGCAATGCGCTCATCCGTGATGTTGCGCATGTGCATGGCGAGCTGCTGTTCATCCACCCGTTCCGCGAAGGCAACGGTCGCACGGCTCGCTTGCTGGCCGACATGATGGCCCAGAAACAGGGCTACGGCAGGCTTCGCTGGGAGCGCATCGGCAGAGACCGCTTCGATGACTATGTGCAGGCGGTGCAGCAAGCCGCCGTGAGCAACCGGCAGCCTATGGAGGTCATGATCCGTTCCGTGTTCCCGGACTGAGCTCGACCTTCTTCAGCAAGGCCAGTGCTTCCTCCATACTCAGCTTGATGCCTTCGATACTGAACGAAGCAATGAGCGCCTGCAACCGCTCTTCCGTTGAGACGGTCGGCTTGCGGGTGCGCTTCTTTGCGGCCATGATTCAAATATACGGCGCACTCCATATCGCGTGAGCGATCGAGACGGAAAGCCCGACGGCGATCCTGCCTGCGGTAGGCAAGCATTCGAGCGGCACGCCCAGAACATTCAAAAGCACCTTTGCCTCCTTCCGACCGCACTAAGATCGGAGCAACCGTAGCATAAGCTTCCACGCCACCAGTTCGGAGACCTTCTCGGGATACGCGTTCGCCGACGTCTCCCAGTCGTAGAACTTCCGCAGCATGTCCAGGAATTCCGCCTCGCTGGCGAACGTTCGGTGATCCGGGTAGTCGCCGACGTCGGTACGCACGAATCGATCGCCGCTCCAACGGAGATTCGTGTCGCCTTCCTTGCTCGATGTGGTGAAACGTGCGCCACGCTTCATCGCTGCCACGATCGCTTGTTGCAGCGCGGGCACGGAATCGAGGTGCGCTTCGGCGTTCAACGACGCGGCGCAGATCTTCTGGTAACGCTCGGATGACCCTTCCTCAAGCGCGGGCGGATCGGCAGGCTGGAGATCGCGTGTCCAGTGCTCGAACCAACTGCCCGCCGCATTGCGGTAGTAGTCGTGGTGCGTGGCAGCAGCATCGGCCCATGATGTCTCTACCTGCAGCGAATAGCAGTTCTGAAGCGGCATCGCAGCCTCGAAACGCAGCTCAAACTCATACCGCGCACCGACCACATTAGCGGCGGCCCTTAGCATCAAGCTGTCGTTCTCCATGGAGGCCACGAACAGCGTCATGAGGTTGCGTTCCAATACGAACTGGATCTCGTGCGGCGGACGGTGGTCGTTGAAGTGCAGCAGGCGTATCGCGCTGGTGGCGGTTTCCGTGACCGTCAGCGCGCGAGCGGGCACGCGCGCATGCTCCGCCTGAACGGGCTGCTCCACCAGCGTTCTGTCGATCCCAGGGCCCGTGCGCGTTTCCC
>JADZGG010000272.1 GCA_020854015.1 Flavobacteriales bacterium | reverse complement strand
TCCAGCACGTGGTACATGCAGCAACTGCCCGCTTGGCTGGATACGTTCAATGGGAAACGACTTGCGGACACCTACCTCGCGCAGACCTGGTCGCCCTTGCTGCCCCACGAGCGCTATCACGCGTTGTTGCCGGATGATAATCCCTATGAGATCCCTATCGCGCGCGGCATTCCCGCCACATTGCCGGTCAACCTCGATTCGTTACGGAAAGCCGGAGCCTCATTGGACCTGATCGCCTACACGCCATGGGGCAACACGATCACCACGGACATGGCACTGGCCGCCTTGGAAGGGGAGGGCATGGGTGTTGATGGAAGCACCGATCTGCTCGCGATCAGTTATAGCAGCCCAGATATCCTCGGCCATCGCGTGGGACCGCGTGCCCTTGAGGAGGAGGATCTGTACATCCGCCTTGACCGTGAGCTTGAACGCCTGCTACTTGAGCTGGACAAGCGTGCGGGTGTCGGGGAGTATACCGTGTTCCTTACTGCCGATCATGGGGCGGTCGACGTTCCTCAGCTATTGAAGGATCGGCGAGGCAGCGCTGGTTATGTGGATGTGTTTGCCATGGCCAACGAGGTCATCCATGACATGCCGGCGCAAGTGAGCGGCGGCACGGCCTGGCTGGACACCATTCTGGACGGGCAGGTCTTCGTGTCCGGTGTAGAGTGGGTGCAGGAGCAGTTCGCTCATGGGCTTATGCGGCGCCCTGGATTCGCCTACGCGATCTCCGCCAAGCAATTGCAGCGAGCTTCTGGCGATCAGTTGACCGAATTGATGCGCAATGGCTACATGCCCCAACGTAGCGGCGATGTCCTGTATGCCCTTCAGCCGGGCTTCGTTGAGCGCGAGGCAGGACTGGATGGACGAGGTACCACGCATGGCAGCGGTTGGAATTACGACACCCAAGTGCCGGTGATCCTCTTCGGGAAAGGTGTCAGGCCCGGAGAAGTGCTGCACCGTACCGCGATCACCGACATCGCGCCGACCGTTTCCGCGATCATCGGCATGACCCTTCCGGATGCGGCGTCGTGAGCGGTAGTGCCCGAGGCATTGCTCACGCGCTGAACCGCTGTCCACCGCCGGCTGTTCACACAAGCTGGTCGAGGGCGATGTGGAGCCCGGCAGCGCGGAGATAGCTTGCACCATGCCCATGGAAAGCGGACCCCGCGTGCATCCTTTCGAAGCTTGGGAAGAAGGGGAGGTGCTTCGCCTGACCTTGCTGAACAAGGCTTCCATCGACAATTGGGTGATCAAGGACATCCTTCGCTTGCTGGACCTGTTGGATCCGCATGGGCTTCGACCGGTCCTGGTGGAACAGGAGGACCTGGTGCGTATGACCCCCGAAGCCCGGCTGTTGCTGGTAAGAGCCTGCCGCTCTGGAGATCGTCCAGTCGCGTTTCTCGCACACGACATTCCCGAACGCATCCAGGCCGAGTTCTTCGCACGATTCCATCGCCCGGCCTTCCCCTTCCGCGTGTTCGGCTTCCGTGAAGAAGCGGAACATTGGTTGCTGGGCCAGCGCGCTGTGAAGGTCTTCTCCCTCTCTTGATCTGTTGATCGGACCGTGGAGATCTTCGGCGTCAAAGATCCCCATGTCGCTGGGTGTTCCCGGTACTTTCGTGGTGCATGCGCCTGTTGTGTTCCATCGCCCTCGTTCTGCCGCTCTTGGGCTTCGCGCAACAGAACTTGGTGTTGACCGGTGAGAGCGAAGAGCGGACCGTGCGTGTGCGTGGCGTGATGGATGACGTGACCGACGCGAGCCCGGTGTTGCAGGCCACGTGGCGATTCGCCGGGACGGAAACGGATCCGGTCATGGAGTTCCAACGCACTTCGGTGCCGGATAACGGAGTGGAGCTGGCCTTGGACAAGTTGCTGCTGACCGGTATCGGTGCCTACCTCGATGGTCACGTTCACTTTGAGAAGCAAGGCGTGAAGGCCGACCTCTCAATTCCAGTGCTCGTGAACCAGATCAATGGTATGGTGCGCGCTGCCACGGATGAATTGGGTGAAGGCGATGCTGTGGCCGCGGTCTCAGAGCCGACCATGAAACAGCTGGAACGCCTCTGCAAGATCGACTGGAGCCAGGCCAGGTTCGGTGTGGACGGTGGTGATGATCAGGACAAGTACCTGGCGATCTACTACTACGTTCGAAGCCAGCGTGATGAGCTGGAGCGACAGCTGCGGAACGATCTGCTGCCCCTGGCATCCGTGTCGGTGCTGAAAGGTGAGTCGCTTCCTCCCGGGCGCACGGTCGCGGTCAATTCGGTCTGCGGATCGGTGTTCGATGATCAGAACTACCTGTGCGCGCTCAACCTCACTGTGAGCGACACACTGATGGGCCTTCCTGATGGCATTTTGAATGACGAGGTGCTTGCCGCCTTGGCCGTGCCCGTTAGGAAAGCAGAAGCGGAAACACCTGCCTTCACGGGTAAGGTCCGCAAGCGTGATCGATGGTTGAAGGCGGAGCTGGACCGCATCAACGAACGGATCGATGAGCTTGACCAACGCAAGGAACTTTGGGCCGTGCGCGACCGCTTGGATGATCTCGAGGGCCGTTTGGACGACATCGGCCTGGAGGTGAAGGAACTTCGCGAGAACGGTACGACAGCTGCATCCGAGAACCCGCTGGCCACGCTGAGCGAGCTTACAGGGCGGAACATCACTCTTCGGTTCGCAAAGGCTTCGGTGTCGCTTGAAGCGGAACACCAGGTGCTGCTGAACGAAGTGTTCGAGCAACTGGCACGTGATGCCGAACACCGGGTGTTGATCACCGGCTACTCGGATCGGAGCGGTGATCCAACGACCAACCTGATGCTCAGCGAACAGCGTGCGAAGGCAGTGCGGAACTACTTGTTGCGCCGCGGGGTATCCGAGGATCGCTTGCTGGTCAACTACTACGGCGATAGTCGCAGCAGCGGCGAGGATCCCAGCGAACGGCGTGTGGAATTGGAGTGGATCCCGAGGTAGCGTTGCTTCAGCCCAGCGGGTGCAGCATCCTGAACTCGACCGTGAACATGACACCGTTCCGGTTGTCGATGGAGAACGCACCGTCCAACTGCCCGGCAAGCGCTTCCACGATCTCGAGGCCCAACTTGGTCTCGTCGGCCCGTGCATCGTCGGCCATGCCTTTCCCATTGTCCTTCACGACCAGTTCGAAGAGGTCGCCGCCCTTGTGCTTCGCCAGAATGTCGATGTGACCACCCGTGGCGTAGGGGAAGGCGTGTTGAAAACAATTGTCGAGAAGCTCGCAGAGGATGATGCCCAGCTCGATCGCCGTGTCCGGATCGGAGATGATCTCCATCGTTTCCACCTTGAAGCTGATGGTCTTGCTCTTGGGCTCGTGCAGCGCTGCCACCGAAACGGCGAGTTGGTGGAACAGGTCGTGCAGGCGGATCGAGCGCAGGTCCTGCATGCCGTAGAGCTTGTGGTGCACAAGCGCCATGGCGTCGATGCGCCGCTTGCCCCGCACGAACTCCGCGCGGATCGGCCCTTCAGGAATGCGCTGTGCCTGGAGGTTCAGCAGGCTGCTCACCACCTGTAGGTTGTTCTTCACCCTGTGGTGCACCTCGCGATCGAGCACATCGCGCTCGCCCAGCGCCTTGGCCAGCTTGCGTTCCTGCGTGCGACTGCGTTTCTCTTGCTTTCGCAGGCGCGCTTCGGACCTGCGGTGTCTTGCCCGGGCCACCCAAAGGAATGTCGTGAGCATCACGAGCACCCCGGCGGTGGTCCAAAGACCGATGCGTTCCAAGGCCTGCCATTCACGCACCCGGGAATCGTTGATCACCGTGCCCAGCTGAAGCGCCTCGCCGTTGAGCGAATACGGTATCACCTGCGCGTGCATGTCCTCACCAACCACACGGAAGCTCATCAGCCGCTTACGGTGGTCCTTCTGCCATCGGGCCTGGGTGAGGAGCGCCCCGTAGCGCATGGCCCCGGTGTCGAGGCTTTGGATCAAGGTGGCGCCGTCACCGTTAAGCAGCAGATGTGTGTAGCTGCCGTCCCCTTGATCCAGTGTTCCGCGTAGTGCTTCGGAAGTGCGTACCATGAATACGATGATCCGGTAGGCCACATCGCCGCGGTTCGGCCGGATCAACATCGACACGCTCAGCTCATCGGCCCGCGAACGACCCTTCGATTCACTGGACCAAACAGGGTCACCCGTGCGGTCCTTCAATGCCTGGCCGAACCAGATGTCCTTGCGCGGGTCGTACAACGAATCCTGCAGCCAGACACGATCGGGGGGGGCGCTGGTCCTGCGCACCTTGCTCGCGCTGGCGATGGGGGGACCGTTCTCGGATCCTTCCGCTGTGCGCTGTACCACCCACGCACTGTCCTCCCGGGTCAAGGCCACTTCGTCACCGCGCTCATTCGCCAGTCTTATCGAGGTGATCGACCAAGGTGCGTTCATCAGCGAGTTCCAGCGTTCCAGAAGCACAGGTTCGCTCAAGCTGTCCAGTTGCTCCACGAAGGATGCTTCCTCGATCAGGTCCTGCTCCACGGCCCTGAACTGCTGATCGAGCTGGATCCGGGCGCTCTGGGTGATCCGGTCCAATGCGATCTGGGCAAGCTGGTCCAAGCGGCCGTAAGACCATATGAGCCCCATGACCACCAACGCGGTGGAACCGGCCAGCAGCAATGCGATGGCCCAGAAGACCCAGCCCCCTACACGCCTGTTCTTCATGCGAGCAAGGAGGTCAGAATGGTCGTTGTGTATTCCGTACCAGCGTCATCCACATCGAGGTGGAACACCAACCGGACACGGTCAGGGCCGATGGCGAAGGCCAGGATCCCATGCTCCTGCAAGCGTGCTACGTGTGCTTTGGCACTGGCTCCCTTGGCCAGGACGTAGATGACGATGTTCGTTTCCACCGGCATCACCATCTCCACCTTCGATGAGCGGGACAACACATCGCTGACCGCCTTCGCCCGAGCATGATCGTCGCGGAGCCGTTCCACGTGGTGGTCCAAGGCATGAAGACCTGCCGCGGCGAGAAGACCTGCCTGGCGCATGCCGCCGCCCATGCGCTTTCTGACGCGACGCGCTTCGGCGACGAACTCCACGCTGCCGATCAGTACCGAGCCAACAGGGGCACCGAGGCCTTTGCTCAAGCAGATCGACATGGAATCGAACAGCGGACCCCAATCCAGGGGTTTTTCGTTGCGGGCGATGAGCGCATTGAAGATGCGGGCGCCATCCATGTGCGTGCTCAAACCGAGGCTTTTCGCGTAAGTGACGATCTCGGTCGCTGTGGAACGGTCCCATGTGCTGCCACCACCGCGGTTGCAGGTATTCTCGATACTGACCACGCTTGTGCGGGCCGAGTACAGTTCAGCAGGGTCGTTGTATGCGGCCATCACCTGGTCTTTCGTGAACCGACCACGGTCCCCCGGGATCAGCTTCACGCTGCATCCGCTGTTCGCCATCAGGCCGCCGCCTTCGTATCGGTAGATGTGCGCGCCTTCGTCGCAGATCACCTCGTCGCCCGGTCGGGTATGCACTGCCAAGGCGATCTGATTGGACATGGTACCGCTTGGGCAGAAGAGCCCGGCCTGATGGCCGAAGAGCGAGGCTATGCGGGATTCCAAGGCATTCACCGTGGGGTCCTCGCTGAAGACATCATCGCCAAGGGCGGCGGAGAACATGGCCTCCCGCATAGCGGGGGTGGGTTGCGATACGGTGTCGCTACGAAGATCTACCATGGGTCAGGGGACCCCGCCAAAGTAAGCGGCTTGCCGATCCGGTCCGCTCAATGGGCCACGACGACCGGCATGCTACCGGAGGTGCCGTCGACACTGCTCCAACGCACCAGGTAAGTGCCGCTGGAGAGCGACCGCGTATCCAGGGTGATCCGGTCCTCACGCTTCTCACTGCGCACGGACACTTCACGCCCGGCCAGATCGAACATGCTGAAGGACAGGTCTGCTGCATTGGGACCTACC
>JADZGG010000271.1 GCA_020854015.1 Flavobacteriales bacterium | reverse complement strand
TTCACCACGCGATTCGAGGTGAAAGCGGCACAAATGCCCAAGGGCACCTACCGCAGCATCACCGGCAACAAAGGCACCGCGCTTGGCCTCATCGCTGGCGCACAGAAAGCCAAGCTCGACCTGTTCTACGGCAGTTACCCGATCACGCCAGCGAGCGACATACTGCACGAGCTCAGTCGCCACAAGAACTTCGGTGTGCTCACCTTCCAGGCGGAGGACGAGATCGCGGCCATCGGCTCGGCCATCGGTGCCAGCTACGGCGGCGCCCTCGGTGTGACGGCCAGCAGCGGTCCGGGCATCGCGCTGAAGACCGAGGCCATGGGCTTGGCCTTCATGCTGGAGATCCCATTGGTGATCGTGAACGTGCAACGCGGTGGTCCCAGCACCGGACTGCCCACCAAGACCGAACAGGCCGACCTCTGGCAGGCCGTACACGGTCGCAACGGCGAAGCACCGATCCCTGTCATCGCCGCCAGCACCCCGATCGATTGTTTCGAAATGGCCTTCGAGGCCGTGCAGATCGCACTGGAACACATGACGCCCGTGATCCTGCTCACCGATGGCTACATCGCCAACGGTTCGGAGCCTTGGCGTTTCCCAGAGGCGAAGGACCTGCCGGAGATCAAGCCGAACTTCATCAAGGGACCCAACGACGGCGACAAGTTCCTGCCCTACCTGCGCGATGAACGTGGTGTACGTCCTTGGGCACTGCCAGGACAAGCGGGTCTGCAGCATCGCATCGGCGGTATCGAGAAACAGGACAGGACCGGCAACATCAGTTACGATCCTGCGAACCACGAGAAGATGGTGCGCTTGCGTGCCGAGACGGTGGCAAAGATCGCCGACCGCTTCAAGCCGATCCGACTGGACAGCGGTCCAGCGGAAGGGGAATTGCTGATCGTCGGCTGGGGATCCACGTATGGTGCCATCCGTACAGCCTCGTTGGAGTTGCAAGCCGAAGGGCAGAGTGTGGCGCACGTCCACATCCGACACCTCTTCCCCTTCAACAAGGGATTGGGACCATTGCTGAAGAAGTACAAGCGGGTGCTCGTGCCCGAGATGAACAGCGGACAGCTCCGCCAGCTGTTGCGTGCGGAATTCCTCGTGGACGCCCAAGGCCTCAACAAGATCCAAGGCATGCCCTTCACCAGTGAGGAGATCCGCGCCGCGGCGCTAAACCTCTTGAAGCCATGAGCACGACGAACGGAACCGTTACCGCTCCTGAGACGATCGATTTCTCCAGCGACCAGGAAGTACGTTGGTGTCCTGGTTGCGGGGACTATAGCATTCTAAAGCAGGTGCAGACCTTGCTGGAGCAGAGCGGCAAGAAGAAGGAGGAGGTGGTCTTCATCAGCGGCATCGGCTGCTCCTCACGCTTTCCGTACTACCTCGATACCTATGGCTTGCACAGCATCCACGGTCGTGCACCAGCCTTGGTGAGCGGCTTGCGCAGCGTGCGCCCTGACCTCAGCGTATGGATGATCACCGGCGATGGCGACGCGCTCAGCATCGGTGGCAACCACATCATCCACCTGCTGCGCCGCAACGTGGACGTGAACGTGCTGCTCTTCAACAACGAGATCTACGGGCTCACCAAGGGACAATACTCGCCTACCTCCCCGGAGGGCGCGGTCACACGAAGCACGCCCATGGGCAGCACCGACCACCCGTTCAATCCGCTCGCATTGGTGAAAGGCGCTGACGGCACCTTCATCGCCCGCAGCATGGACCGCGACCCCAAGCACATGCGTGAGATCCTCGCCCGGGCCGATGCGCACCGCGGTACCAGCTTGGTGGAGATCTATCAGAATTGCAATGTGTTCAACGACGGCGCTTTCGAAGTCTTCACGGAGAAGGCGAGCAAGGCAACGAACACCATCTTCGTGGAGCATGGCAAACCCTTGGTATTCGCCGGAGGAACGAAGGGCATCAAGCTGAACGACATGACGCCCGTGATCGTGGACCTTGCCGAAGGTGCCAACAGCGTGAACGACCTCTGGGTCCACGATGAGCGAGACGGATACAAGGCCAGCATCCTGGTCCGCCTGTTCGATGATCCGCGTCTGGAAGGCCACATGCCGCGTCCTTTTGGTGTGTTCTACGTGGCCGACCGCCCCACGCACGAGGAGAAGTTGAATGCCCAAGTAGCCGCTTCCAAGGCGAAGAAGGGCATCGGCGATCTTGACGCACTGCTCAAGGGTGAGCATACGTGGACGATCGCGTAGTATTTCTTTCCAAGTTCAGCGGGAGCCCCCCGGGTTCTTGAACTGCATCGGCATCTGCAGGCGACAGGGCACGGGCTTGCCATCCTGTTGTGCAGGCCTCCACTTGGGCATGGAACGGATCACGCGCAGGGCTTCGGCGTTGTACGCCGGGTTCAGGCCCTTGACGATCTCGGCGTTCGACACACCACCCGCAGCATCGATGGTGAAGCCTATTTCCACTGCACCGCTCAGTGGTTTCGCCAGGTCAGGGTGCTTGATGCTTGCTTCGAGGTAATTGTAGAAGGCGTCCATGCCCCCGGGGAATTCCGGCTTGGTCTCCACAGGTTCCATGCGAAGTGGGAGAGGTGCTCTCGTGCTCGCACTGTTCGGTAGGCCCCCGCTCACGTTCCTTTCTGTCGCTTCCACTGTTGAGGCCGCGCTCACACTATCTACCATCACCTGCGCTCCTTCCGGCCGGTCCTTCACCGTGCGCCACTTGCCGTTCTCCAGTACCCGGTAAACGGTGTCGATGATCGTGTCGACCTCGTAGCGGACCATACGTTGCGTGCTGTCGGCTGGGGCTATGGCACTTGCCTCGACCTGAGCCGTATCTACCTTTTCGATGATCGGTTCCTCATGTGCTTCACGGGGCATGCGGTCCCACAGGGCCCAACCCGCAATTGCAATGATCACGATGGATGCGCCACCCAGCCAAGGCTTCCACTTACCGAAGCGGTGCGCTTGGTAGGCCTTCGCCACAGCCGGGCGAAGAGCGAGGCGTTCCAGACCTTCACGCAGGCTGCGTTGGTCCAGCAGCATGGCGTTCAGCTCAGGCTCCGTGGTGAGCCGTTGTTCGAACGCTGCACGTTCGGTCGCGTCCATGCCGCCCTCCAGATAGCGGTCCACCAATTCCAACAGCTCAAGTTCGTTCCGCATGGCTCAGGCGTGTTGGATGGTATTGCCTGCGGAGAGCAACTCCTTGTACCGGCGACGGGCCGCTTCAAGGCACTTGTACTTGCGGGTCTTCGCGGCACCTTCGCCCGCGAAACCGAGCGTCTTTGCAATGGCCTGCAAGGGTTCGTGCAGGACGTAGAAGCGCTTCAATACATCCAGGCATTTCTCACCGAGCGACTTCAAAGCCTTTTCGGCCACGCTGTATTCGCCTTCGCGCGCCAGCAAAGCGGTGAGGTCTGCGGGTTCATCGGCCTCGTCTTCGAGCTTCCAGTTGGTGAGGGTGCGGTTCCTTCTGCGCAGCTCCTCGCGCCACAGGTTGCGGCAGATGGCGAACAGAAAAGTGCTGATACTGGAGGTGAGCGTGAGATCCCCGTTGCGCACTTTCCGGTGGAAGATCACGAGCGCATCCTGGAACAGGTCCTTGGCGTCGTCCTTCGAGCCGCTGTTCTGGCGAACGAGGTGCGCCACCTTGGGCAGGTGGGTGTAAAGGGCCACGAAGGCGGCATGGTCGCGGCCGTTGCGGATGGCCTCCAGGATCTCGGGGTCGCTCATTGAATGCTGCGGTTGATACCCCTTGATGCAGTTGTCGGAAAAAGGTGACCCCTACACTAGAACAGATAACCGAACATCATGCCGCCGCTGGCCATCAGGGGAGAGCGGCTGCCGAAGAAGGCATGGGAGTAAGCATACTCGGAGCGGCCACTGGAGGTGTAGTAGTTATAGTAGTACTGATCTCCGGTCAGCTCGCCGTTCAGCCACTGCATTCCATAGCCCAGCCCACCGTACAGGTCAAAGGTCCATCGCTCTCCGAGCACCACTTTCCGGCCGATGACCACGTTCAAGCAGAGGTCGGAGCGCTTGTCCCGATAGGTCGTTGACCCTCCGATGTAATCGTAGACGTAGCGGTCCTCACCCCAGGAGTTGACGATGATCTCCGGGCGCAGGTACCAGCCGGCAAGCGGATGGGCTTCGCGATCCGCAGCGATCCGCCGCCGTGCAGGAGGAAGGATGAAGCTGACACCGACCTTCAGCAAGCCACCACGTTGACCGGTGGTGTTGTCGTTGGGGCCATATTGCCCGAGCCCGATGTAGCCGGCCTTTACCGCCAGGCTCATGCGTGGGCGCAGCAGCATCTCGTAGCCCATGGTGAAATGGTCCAAGGCTGGGGAGAGGAAGTCCACCGAGATGACCTTAGTGCGGTGCATGAAGGCGTCGGAGGGCACCGCCCCCGTGCCCCTTTCGTTGAAGACGAAGGACTGGCCCGAGGCCAGGTGGAGGCGCTCAAGATCCGCCTTGTTCACGACAATGACCACCGTGTTCGCGCCGGAGCTCGTTCGGTAACGGACCGCATCGGTGCCCACCTCTTCCACCTGACCGATGATCCTGTCACCATTGGTGTAGAAGAGCGTGTCCTGCGCGTGTGCGCACGCGGCCAATAGAAGCGCGAGCAGAAGGAGGGTGGAACGGTAACGCATGGTCCGGTGTGTTCGGTTCGTTGAATGAACGACGGAAGCCGGATGGCATTGCCCACCGTTCGTTCAGCAGCTACTGGAAAGGTATCCGGTCCTTTCCATAAAAACTACAGCCACTCCAGCAGCGAGATGCCGATGCCCACGGTGCTTTGCAGGTGGTTGTAGTCCAGCATGCTCTCGCCGTAGCCGTGGAAGACCTGCAAGTGCGCCTTCAGGTTGCCGCTCAGGGTGAAGGACCAATCGCCTTGGATGGAACCGCCGACGAAGGGGTCGGTGACGAAGGAGTTGTGTAACTGAACGGAGACGACATGTGACCGGTGCTGGTACACGAGCACGAACTCGCCATTGCCGACGTAGTTGTTGATCTCCGGATTCTCGTCCACGGATTCGTCCTCCTTGATGCGCAACCAAGGTCGAAGTAGCAGCGTGCAGCGACCACGTTCCAGGCCGACCTGCGCCACAATGCGGTTCCAGCTGCGGCTCAGCGGTTCGCCCCGTCCATTGCTCTGGTGGTTCAGCCCGAGCGCCAGGAACTTGCCATTGAAGCCCAGGAGGCGGTATTTGGTCGGGTAGACCACAAAGACCTCGGGCTCGTAGTTCGTCTCGCGGAAAGCCCTGGAGAGATCGGTGTTGTAGAGCTGCCAACGGGAGCTTTGCGTGTAGGCCGCCCAGAGGTCTCCCTTGTCGTTGAACAGGCCCTGAACCACCTTGGTCTTGAAGCTCAGCTGGAACTTGCATTCCACATCGTTGAGGGGAATGGGCGTGGGCAGCGGTGACACGGCCTCGGTCGTACGCTGTGGCGAGTAGTTCGGTGAACTGCTCCACACCGCGGGCATAACATACACCGGCCGATACGGGGTTATCAGAAAGGTGCCATTGCGCAGGCTGTCCTCCAGTTCCCAGCGCGCCTCCAACGTGTGCGTTCCAAGGAAGGCGAGGTTCTGTGCTTGCGTGCAACAGTGAAAGGCGACCGCGCTCAGGAGCAGCAGAACGTGAACGGCGCGGGATACGAACATGCGCCGTTTCAAGACCTCAATTCCTGCGGGATCACGCAAACAGGTATGGCCCCCATCTTGTGTCTGTTGGCGGCTCGACGTTGATCGAAGATGGCCAGCACTTTCCGTTGGCGTTCGCTGAGGTCCGCAGGTTCCGATCCGCTGTCCCTCAGCGCCATGGCCCACTCCAATTCGGGGTAGCTGGCACCGATCTGGTCCTCGTCGCTGCGGTCGTCGCCGAACAGCCCGTCGGTAGGCTTGGCCTTCATGATGCTCTCCACCACGTTCAGCGCCTTGGCCAGCTCATACACTTCGCTCTTCGTCAGGTCCGCGATAGGGGAAAGGTCAACGCCGCCATCACCGTATTTGGTGAAGAAGCCCACGCCGAAGTCCTCCACCTTGTTTCCCGTGCCAGCCACCAAACTGCCATGCAGACCGGCGAGGTAGTAGAGTGTGGTCATGCGCAATCGGGCCCTGGTGTTCGCCAATGCAAGGTCCACAGCGGCCTGCGCCGCATCCTTGGGCAACGCTGCTTTGATGGTCTCGAACGTTGGGGTGAGGTCCACGCGCTCCAATGCGACGTTCGGGTGCTGTTCCTGCAAGCGGACCACATGCTCCAAGGCGCGGGTCACATGGCTCTGCGCTTGATGGATGGGCATCTCCACGCACAGGGTAGGCAGTCCGGTGCGTGCGCACAATGCGCTGGTGACGGCGCTGTCGATGCCGCCGCTTACACCGATGACGAAGCCTTGTTGACGGTTCGCAACGCAATAGTCCTTGAGCCAGGAGCTGATGTGGTCGATGACCTTTTCCGTGTGCATAAGGGTGGTGGAAAGAGGAAGCCCTGCGTCCTTCGGTAAGCTCAGGAGCCGCAGGGCTTCATGGAAGAGTGGAAGCTGCTCAGAAGAACACGCCCAAGGTCAGCTCCAAGTAGTCGGCGTAGATCTTGGCGTTATCGAAGCCTGATACACCATCTTTCTTGTTCGCGCTGGTGAACGCGTTGTTATAGGTAAGGCCGACCAGCAGCGACGTGTTGCCGGAGACGTTGTACTCCATACCGGCACCGACCACTAGAGCAGCCTTGAACACATCCGTGTCATCCTTCACGTCGATCTTGGTGTCCGAAGTGGTCGTGGTGCTTCCGTTGCCGGAAGCGGTCAGTTCATAGTCCTGCTTCGCGCGGACATTGGCCGCCATGCTTACACCGAGCTGACCGTAGTAGCGGATGAGGCCGATCTCATTGGTCATCATTTTAATGGTGAGCGGCACTTCCACATAACGCAACGCCACGGTGGAACTGTTCACATACTTGGTCGTAACGCTGTTACCCTGGCCATCGTCGGTGGTCAAGCTGTACTCGGTCTTCGTTTTGCCCCCGATGTTGTTCAGGAACACTCCCGTGGCAAAACGGTAGTTGCCATTGGCACCGATCGGGAACTCGGTGAGCAGCCCGAAGGTGTAGCCGATCCTGCTGCCGTCACCTTCAATGCCTTTGGTGTCAGAGCGCGACCAGCACATGTTGGGAGCCAGCTTGATGCCGAAGCGAACACCCTCGTTGCCGGTGTCCTGAGCGTTCAATGCAGGGGCCGCAAGCAGGGCGGCGGTCAGTAGAGCGAAGGCCTTTCTCATAGTTTTGTGGCGGATGATGGATCGCACCAAAGCTAAGACGCTCGCTATTGCGTTCGTCACCACCCTGATAGCTGGTTGTACACAACCCGGAAGCGCTCCGGATCCGGTCCCTCTGGCAGCCCCCCTGCGCATTGAACGCCTCGACCAGGACCTGTTCCATTCCGCCGGGGACACCACGGGAACGCTGAGCTTGAAGCTCTATGCCCAGTACGGCGAGTTCTACCGCGTTTACGTGGAGCAGATCCTGCAAGGGGCTCCAGTGGACGACCCCCGTTTGCCGATCGTGCTGGCCAGCTTCACGAACGATCCCGATTGGAGTTCGGCGCAGGGGGCCGCGGATTCAACCTTTGGCGATATGGAGCCGCAACGGTCGCAGTTCGAGGCGGCGTTCGGGCGACTGAAAGCGCTCTTTCCCGACAGCCTTACGCCCCGCATCGTGGCCTTCAATTCCGGCTTCAACTACGGCATCGTGCCTACCGACAGTGTGTTGGGCATAGGTGTGGAGTGGTTCATCGGCAAGGATCAGCCGATGATCCAGTACCTCGCTCCGGAGAACTTTCCACAGTATGTGAAGGACCGGATGCAGCCCGTCATGCTCGTGCCCAGTGCCATGAAGGGTTGGTTGATGGTCCACTACACCCGCGACATTCGCGGCGCCGACCTGCTCACCAACTTGGTGGAGACCGGCAAGGTGATGGTGCTGTTGGATGCCTTGCTCCCCGATACCGACCCCGCCCTCAAGCTCGCCTTCAGCCCGGAACAGTTGAAGTGGTGCGAGACCAATGCCTTCCCCATGTGGAAAGAGCTGCTAGACAAGAAGATGCTTTACAGCCGGAAGAACGACGACATCGCACGCATCATGAACGATGCCCCCTTCACTAACGGCTTCCCCCGCGAAAGCCCCGGCCACATTGGTGAGTGGATCGGCCAGCAGATGGTGAAGAGCTACCTTGAGGCGAACCCCGATGTCACCCTGCCACAGCTCTTCGCGATGAAGGATCCGCTGCCGATATTGAAAGCGTACAAGCCGCGTTGAGCCGCTCGGTCAGTCCGTACGTTGAACTTCGCACTTTCCATTTGTCCTTGTCATGAGAACCTCCGAGATCCGCTTCACTGTTACGCTTGATGAGAACCAGGTGCCTGAGCGCATCGACTGGCAGGCGGAGGATGGTGATACGAAGAGCACCTGCAAGAGCGCGTTGATCAGCGTGTGGGATGAGCGGGAGCAGAACGCCCTGCGCATCGACCTCTGGACGAAGGAGATGACCACTGACGAGATGAAGAGCTTCTTCCACCGGCAACTGCTGACCATGGCGGACACCTTTGAGCGCGCCACAGGGGAGAAGGACATGGCCAAGCACATGCGTGCCTTCGGCCACTACTTCGGTGAAGAGATGCTCGGTATCGAGCCGGTGTAACAAATAAGGCTGAGGCCTTGTTTTTCCCACGGGCTTCTTCTCCGCTCACTCCTCCGCTCCACATTCCGTTCTCGTTCGCATCTCCCTATGGTAGCACAGAGGCGGAAGCTCTTCCGTTCACTTCCCCCAATCCGCGTTCACCGCGTCGATGAAGGCGAGGAGTTCTTCACGACCCCGGTAGGTCTCCGAACTGGAGATGAAGAGCTGGGGCAATGCGTTCCAGGTCTTTTTCAGTTCGCGTTTGAACTTGGCGATGTTGCTGACCAAGGAAGGCTGCTTCAACTTGTCGCTCTTGGTGAAGACGATGACGAAGGGGATCTCGTGCTCTCCGAGCCAGGCGATCATGTCGATATCGCTGCGCTGCGGTTCAAGGCGTGAGTCCACCAGCACCATCACGCACTGCAGGTTCTCGCGTTCCTTCAGGTAGGTGTGGATCATCAGCTGCCAGGCGGCGCGCTCGCTCAGGCTCACTTTGGCGAAACCGTAGCCCGGTAGATCCGCCAGCATCCAGGGAGCATCGCGTTTCAGGGTGCCTTCCACACGGAAGTGCTCTACATTACGCGTCTTACCGGGCGTTGAACTGACCCGCGCCAGCTTGTTGATACCGACCAGCATGTTGATGAGCGAGCTCTTGCCCACGTTGCTTCGCCCGATGAAGGCGTATTCGGGCAGGCCGGGCTTCGGCCAATGCTTGTGCTCGCGTCCGCTGCCGAGGTGGGTGGCTTTGAGGTTTTCCATGGGGAGCGGGAAGGGCGGAATGGGAAGTTCAATGTGCGAAGTGCAAGGCGCGAAGTGGGAGATCCACTCGTCACCCGCTGCTCACCACGTACTACTTCTGTTCAAGTGTTTTCGAAAGCCAGCTGTCAACGGTGGCGTTGAAGGCTGCGGGCTGTTCCATCATCGCGGCATGTCCGCATTCGTCGATCCAGAAGAGCTCGCTGTGGGGGATGAGCTTATGGAACTCCTCGGCCACGTCGGGTGGTGTGATCGTGTCCTGCTTGCCCCAGATCAAGCAGACCGGCATCTTCAGGTTGGGCAGGTCGCCGGCCATGTTATGGCGGATCGCGCTCTTCGCCAAGGAGAGGATGCGGATGAGCTTCGCCTTGTCGTTCACCGTGACGTAGCAATCCTCCACAAGTTCGTCGGACGTGTGCTTCGGGTCGTAGAAGGTGAGCGCGATCTTGGCGCGCAGGTACTCCTTGTCCTCGCGGCGGGGGAAGCTGCCACCGAAGGCGTTCTCGTACAGGCCACTGCTGCCGGTAAGGATGAGCGTGCGGATGTTAGCAGCGTGTTTGGTGCAATACACAAGCGCCACGTGTCCTCCCAAGGAGTTGCCTAGAAGGTTGACCTCGCTGAAGCCCTTGTGGCGGATGAACCGATCGAGGAACTCGGCCAACGCGGGTATGTTGGTGTTCAACATCGGCAGCGTGTACAGCGGCAGCATGGGCATCACCACCCGGTAGCGACCGCTGAAGTGCGCGATCGGTCCCTCGAAGTTGCTCAGCGCGCCGAAGAGCCCGTGCAGGAAGATGAGCACGGGGCCTTCACCCACATCAATGTAGCGGAATTCCCCTTCCTCTTTCAGTCCTGGCTGCATGGCAACGAGTGCTCCGCTCAAAGGTAGTGAAGTGCTCTTGCGGCGATCGCGATGCGTGCGCTGCTATCCACGATGCCTTGTTGATGCAGTGAATTGGTCGCTCTCCCGGCACGTAGACGCCAGGGGGCGGATCGGGCACCTTCCGGCACCGCTTTCCCTGGACGGGTGGGGTAGACCTGGACACGGGTCTGTGGGGCGTAGGCCCAGTTCGGGGCGGAGGCTTGCGGATGACCTCTCTGGGCAAGGGTTTCCGGGCATTTA
>JADZGG010000270.1 GCA_020854015.1 Flavobacteriales bacterium | reverse complement strand
GTCACGTACAGGAAGTTGCCGCTGCCGCAGGCGGGGTCCAGGATGCGCACGGTGGCTAGCTTGTGCAGGAAGGCCTCCACCTCCTTCACGGCCTTCTTCTGGTTGCCGTCCTCGGCGAGTTGTAGCGCGGCCACCTGCACGCCCTTCCATTCCTCGCGCAATGGTTCGATCACAGTGGGGTTCACCAGCCGCTCCACGTAGGCGCGTGGCGTGTAGTGCGCGCCCAGCTTGTGGCGTTCGGTGGGGTCCAGCGCGCGCTCCAGCAGCGTACCGAAGATGGCCGGCTCCACATCCTTCCAGTTGCTCGTGCTCGCTTCAAGGAGCAATTGGATCTGGTCCGCGTTCAGCGGCAGCGCCGTGGCCTTCGCGAAGAGGCCACCGTTGAAACGCAGCAACTTCTCGCGCACAATGGGACTGAAGCCACCGGTGTTCATGGTGCTCCAGAGGTTCTCGAGCATCGGCACGAAGGTCTCCGGCTTCTTCTTCAGGTCGCCGAGCAGTTGCGTGAAGCTGGCCATGGGCAGCAGTTCCACATCCTCGCTGAACATGGTGAAGAGGCAGCGCATGAGGAAGCTGCTCACTTCTTCGGGCGGGTGTTTGCCTTCAAGGCTCAAGGCCAGTTGCGCCAAGCGCTTGGCGATCTCGCGCGTGACCTTCGCCGAGCGGCGGCTGGGGTCCAGGCTCAGCGGCTCTGTCCACACGGCGCGCAAGCGCTCGCGGATCTCCGGCCGCAGCAGGTCCTTTAGGTAGATGCGCGAAGTGGTCGGATCCGGGAAGGCCAGGTATTCGCCGCCGCTGCGCGTGAACTCGCTGAAGAGCTCGATGCTGTAGCCCACGTCCACCACCACCACGAAGGGCGGGCGGCCATCGGGCACTTCCTCCTTCGGCAGGCGCCGCACGTAGGTGCTGGCTTGCGCGTGCGCCTTTAACATCGCGGCGCTCCAGCCGGGGGTGCCGCGTATGCCGTGGCCGGTCTTGCGCTGTTTCAGGCGCTGCGCGCCTTCAACCGACACGGGCGACGCATGCGTCGCGGCTACGGCATCCGCACCCTGCTTCGTTTCCAGCACGAAGCAGCCGCGCTTGTACAGGTCGATGAAATTCTTGCTGCCTTCGGGTGCGGGGATGGTCTTCTCAACAACGTAGGCGTTCTGCGAATTGTCCGGCACGGTCTTGTGCGGGCGCGGCACTTCGAGGATGTCGCACAGTTCGTTCAGGAAGGAGTGCGCGTTGCCGCGCTCAGCGCCGCCGCTCACCTCCCATGCGGTGATGAAGGCCTGGATGCGGGCGGCGTGGTCGGAGGCGGACATGGGAGCGGGAAAGTAGTCGGAAGCATTGGAAGATCCGATCGATCCGACCACGCGGTGGGCTGTGGAAAGGCAGCTTGCTTCTTGATATGAGCTGCTCACTTCTGGGTTCACCCTTGAAGCGCTTTCATTTTCCATCAGGGTCTCCGAAGGGACCCTGAGGTTGAAGATCCTGCGCCGCACGCTTCGATCTTTCATTCGGTGACCTCAGGGTCCTCCTGACCTTCTCCTCCAGCGCAAGACGGCTGCTTGGGAGCGACCCGGAGGGAAAGAAGCATGGGTCGGCCATAACGCGACGGCGGCCCTACTTTCGTAAGGCCGCCGCGCCTGCGTGGTGGTGTGTCAGTACTTCGGATGCCTGCGGTGGGGACCGCTACTGACGGCCCCACCGCCGGGCATACCGGCTAGGACGCCAAGCTGGCGGCCATATCGCTCAGCGGGCCCATGCCCGCCGTTGCATACGCGGAAACGCGGAACCAGTGGAGCTTACCGCTTTCGAGACCGGTGACCTTGAAGCTGGCTTTGGCGCTGACGCCCGCCTGCTTCCATGCGGCCTCCTGCTCGGGTGCGGTGCTGTTGACGTACACGGTATAGGTGAGCGCGTGGCGTACGGGGTTCCAGCGCAGGTCCACGCGCCCCTTGAGGGGGTTCATGGAAGCCTGCAGGTTCACCGGCGCCGGCACTTCACCCACCGGTCGTCCGGTCCGCTTAACGCCGAACCCGCTGCTGAGGATCGCCAGATCATTGTCCCCGGCAAGGGAGACGACGTATCCGGCCAATTGCTCCAGCAACAGCTTGAGGTCCCGTTGCCGCGCACGTCGGATGGCGATGGCCGTACGGCCACCATCCATCGCTGCCGTGATCGCGCTCTCCAGGGCCTGCCTTGCGATGGTCACATCGCTCAGCTTCGGTGTGGGGTCCGGATAGACCGCGTTACCGGTCATCCGATCCACCACATAGCGTGCCTTGTCCACCAATTGCGCTGCGTTCAAGCCGCGCACACCAATGACTATCTTATTTGCCATGGTCGGTTGTTGTGTTGGCAGTTGGGTTCTAGGTATCGCCGTGCCTGGTGGCATCGTCGGGAATCAGGCCTCCCCTGTGCTCCTGTTCCTCCCTCTTCAACGGGTGTGGATCCACCCGGAGGAGGTCGCGCACGCCTGAGGGGTGAAAGGGACACGAGCGCCCGACGGAAGAGAGGCGCTCCATGACCGATCGGAACGGAGCGATGGATCCGCAATGAGCCTTTCTGTTCTGCAGAGGGGCCAAAGCGTAGTTGCGGGCCGCACGGTATCGAGGCCAACGCGCTTGGCACAGGCACTGTTCCGAGCGGCATGATCACATGCACGCAGGCTTCCTGCGCGATCACGGTTGCGCCGATCAGCTGCGCACCCGGAACGGTCCCCAACGCGACCGCAAAGGCGATCGCAACACCTGCGCAGAAGGCATGCGCGCGTGCCGAACCGGCACGTACATGCGTATCGATCGCGAACGCATGCGCAACAGATGCTTGCACGGACGATGCGTCCCCTGGAACGGACGAACACAGGTCGAGAACAGCTGCACAGGCGCTTGATGCACCTGCGCAACGGGCACGCTTGGGTCGGTGGGTCGTTGGGGCGTCGGACATGGCGCCACCAAGCATGAGAACCCGGGAACCTCGAAAAATGACACTTTTCAAGGGGGCCTTCCTTGGGTAGCTGAAACCTCCGGAAACGCTCGTCCAACGGGCCTTCCAGGCAGTCGACCCGAACGCGCTGCAAGCGTCGCCCACGATGCTCCGGGTGATCGTTCCGGACTCGGAACGCACACGAGCTCTTGGATGCGATCCTTCTCCCTCGGAATATCCGTTGCTTGCCATGGCCTGTTGCGGGTGTGAATGCGAAGCAAGCCGTGGCCCTGCCGGGTTCATGTTACGGTCGTTCGGTGCAGGGCACAAACCTCCCTTGATCGGACCGTCGGTCAAACTACACGGAGGCACATCCTGCAATGCGAGCCATAACATCTGCCGACCCGCTGTAAGCCTTGCTGGTCGAGGGTTCGCGCGAACCTGGCCTATGCCTGGAACATGATCGGACCTGAAGCTTGGACGCGGCCCAACGGGAAGCCCAACAAGGGGGCCTTGCCAGTTCAAGTTACGCGTGCATCGCGCTATTCCCTAGGGTCTCCGAAGGGATCCTGAGGTTGAAGATCCTGCGCCGCACGCTTCGATCTTCGATGCGATGACCTCAGGCTCCTCCTGACCTTCTTCTCCAGCGCAAGACAGCTGCTTGGGAGCGACCCGGAGGGAAAGAAGGTCCAAATGCAAAGCGCCCCGCTCGGTTGAGCGGGGCGCTTTGCATTGGAAGGATACCACCTGCGCCGCTCACAACTTCGTGAAGCGCGCCGTGCTCCAACCTTTGGCTCCCGGAATACGAAGCACATAGGCCCCCGATGGGAGCGTGGACACATCCAATGGTCGTTGATGCAGGAAGGCTGGTTCCCGCAACACCAAGCGACCCATCGCATCGATCACCTCCACCGGCACAGCGTTCCCGCCCAAGGAGCTGTTGCGCAACCAAAGCAAGCCACCGGTGGGGCTCGGGAACAGAACAAGTTGCTCAGCCTGCTCGTCCACCACACCACTGGGATCGAGCACAGTGAACACCACGGGGTCGGTGATCACCGGAAGGTTGTAGTCGAAGAAGATG